>JAESTE010000079.1 GCA_016763735.1 Nitrospinaceae bacterium
GATAACGCCGCCTATCATCAAATACCAGTAATCAAAAAATATTTTATTGGCCCCGATAAGAATTTTTGTTGCCAACGGCAGTTCAATTTTTGCCTTATCAAACATATCTACAAAGACCGGAACCACCTTCCACATCAGAATAGTTACTGCTAAACCCATGGCGGAAAGAACCATTTTCGGGTGTTTCATCGCGCCCTTGACTTGAGCATCGGTATTGGCCTGTTTCTCCAGCAAATCTGCCAAACGAGCCAATAGTTCATCCATAACACCGCCGGACTCACCTGCTTCGATCATGCTGACATATAATTCCGAAAAAATCGTGGGGTGCTTGGCCATCGCTTCGGACATGGAGTTACCGCCTTCGATATCCGGGCGAATCTGTTTCACCGTACGCCTGAACTTCGGTGAGTCGACCTGCTCTTCCATCGCAACGAGGATTCCCAATATAGGAATACCGGCGTTGAACAAAGTAGACATCTGGCGTGTGAACAAAACCAGTTCCTGCGGTTTGACTTTCTGAAATCGCTCTAACGGATCTATTTTTTCTTCGGTATCGACTTCAGCCGTTTCGGCAGACTTGATTTTTATAGGGAAATGCCCCATGCGACCCAGTTCTTGACCCACGGTATCGGCATCCGGCGCATCCATATTTCCTGCGATCAATGCACCCATCCGGTCTCTGGCTTTGTATTCAAATAGCGGCATACGTTATATTTTTTAGCGGCTAAAAGTTATTCTAAAATCTTGCAGGGATTCCAAGTAAATATTTTTTGTCTAGATTTCCGGTCACTCGCAATGACGATTCATACAGTCTACCTCCCTCGCTAGAGGAGAGAGTTAACTATTCAATTCCATATTTCTTCATTTTATTATGCAAACTTTTGCGACTTATTCCCAAGCGATCGGCTGTTTCCTGTCGCTTCCAGTTTTCTTCTTGCAAAGCCTCCAGAATCAGTTTTTCTTCTGCTCCTGACACCAGAGCTTCGAGTTTATTCTGCAATCCGGAACCCGCAGGAACGTGTTGACCTACCTCTGCAAGATTCGGGTAGACTTCCAATAGCTCCTTATTTTCCATTATCTTACCATAAGACAGAACCAAACACCGTTGAATAACATTTTCCAGCTCTCTCACATTGCCTGGCCAAGAATAGTGCAATAACGATTCCATTCCTT
Organism: Nitrospinaceae bacterium; assembly: GCA_016763735.1. Classification (GTDB taxonomy): domain Bacteria; phylum Nitrospinota; class Nitrospinia; order Nitrospinales; family VA-1; genus UBA8687. The sequence continues at coordinate 1,174 of JAESTE010000079.1, forward strand.
CTTTGGAAAACGCTTCCAATTGTTTTTTAAACTTTTTCCTATAGATATCCAAAAAGTGATTCACCAATAGAGGGATATCTTCCTTGCGTTCTCTAAGCGGAGGCAAAACAACCGAAACAACATTCAAGCGATAAAACAAATCTTCACGGAAATCACCATCGGCTACGGCTTTTTCCAGATCTTTATGTGTGGCGGAAATCAGACGAAACTCGACGGGGATGCTTTCTTCGCCACCGACTCTTTCCAGTTCGCTTTCCTGAATCACACGCAGAATTTTCATTTGCGTGACCAGAGGCATGTCACCTATTTCATCAAGGAATAAAGTTCCGTGATTAGCCAGTTCAAATTTTCCACGTTTTTGTTTGTGGGCTCCGGTAAACGCGCCTTTTTCGTAACCAAAAAATTCTGCCTCCATCAACTCCTGAGGAATAGCGGCACAATTTACTTTTACAAACGGACCTGAATGTCTTTGGCTGTGGGAATACAATGCCTGTGCTACGAGTTCCTTTCCGGTACCACTTTCACCGCGGATCAATACCGAGACATCGCTGTCGGCAACCTTGCGAACCCGGTCGATGACATCCTGTATCGCCTGACTCTGACCTAAAATACGGTCGAACCCGATACCCTCTCGCAAGCGATTGACTTCTTTTTGCATAAAGGCGCGTTCTAGTCCGCGCCGGACGACCACTCTGAACTCGCTGATATCGAGAGGTTTATTGAAATAATCAAACACTCCCTGTTCCATAGCCTCAACAGCAAGATCTTTATTGCCAAACGCGGTAATCAAAATCACCACCTGTTCCGATGCCTTTTCTTTGAGTCGGGCGAATGTTTCCATTCCATTCATTTGTGGCAGGTTGTAATCCAAAAGAATCAGATCGAAAGGTTCTTTTTCAACTTCCTTGAGTGCCTGTTCTCCGCTTTCAACAGAGTGAAAACTATAGCCCTCTTTCTGCAAAGCTTCCGAGAGGAAAAATCGCATTCCCTCATCATCTTCGACAATTAATATTTTTCCGGGTTTTTTTATAGCGGCGATTTCAGGCTTCATGGGTAAATTTGGTTAATGTTTTTTTCACCTTAGGTTTTTGTACCAAAGGCAATTCAATATTAAACTCTGTGAATTCGACTGAGCGTTCGTGTATCAAGGTTCCGCCGTGTAAAGAAATGATCTGATGCGTAATCGGGAGGCCCAGACCCGTACCCTCTTTTTTTGTAGTATAAAACGGATCGAACAGGACCGGCACAATAGAAGGGTCGATTGGCTTACCCGTATTTTTTACTCGAACAAAAATAACCCCATCTCCTCGGGTCAGGTCGAAGGAAGTTATCAATCTAATTTCTCCGCTTTCATTTACCGCCTGCACTGCGTTCAATAACAAATTCAAAAATGCCTGAATCAGTTTTTCGCTGTCCCCCCAAAACTTTGGCAGTCGGGGGTCTAACACCTGCATGACCTGCACGTTTTTTTTATTAATATTTAACTGTAGAAGGTCCAGTGCCTGCTCCAGCAAGTCATTGATCTTGCAAAACTGAAATTCATTGTGGGAGGGCTGTGAAAAATGAGGCAGGCTCGTCACCACACCGTTGATACGATCAATTTCTCGAATCATGGTTTTTGTATAAGTATGTGCACGCCCTCCATCTTTAAATTCTTCGCTGAGCAGTTGCGTCAACCCTTTGATAGATCCCAAAGGATTTCTGATTTCATGGGCCAACCCTGCCGCCATTCCGCCTAATGCGGCTAGCTTGTCAGCACGCTGCATTTTTTCTGTGATCTCATTTGCGCGCGTAAGATCTTTTAAAGTTATGGCCATTCCAACAAAATTATCATTCTTGTCTTGCAGTAAAGAAGTAGAAAGTGTAAGCGTGGCAACCTTGCTATTTTTCAACCTTGCCTCAAATTCCTTCGCTACGATCTCTTTTTGACTCTGAACACTTTCCTTGATCCATGAACCCATGGCCGGGTCGATGTTTAAAAAATCAAACAAGGTTTCAAAAACTTGTCCGACCATATCTTCCGATTCGCATTGCAAAATGTTTAACGCCCCGCGGTTGGCAGATATAATCTTTCCTTCGGTATTTAAAAGAATCCATCCTCCCGCCATACTGTCTACAAAATAATCATTTAATGAAGAAACCATCAAGTTAAAATCTTTTCCGAGAATTCCCAACTCATCCAATCCTTGCGCATCTATTCGGGAGCTAAAATCTCCTTCCGCCATCTTGCGAGTATGGTCAAGGATTTTTCTGAGTGGATTCAAAATAGCAAAGACAATGCCAACCCCGGCGATACCTCCCAACGTGGTAAAAGCAAGAACCTCAAACCTTGTCCATGCCAGAAGTCGACTTGCCTCCGTTTTCATAATTGGTGAAAGGGAAGATATATGATTGCTTTCCAGAAACTGTTCCAAAAGAACCAGGCCAATGAAGCCCGAGGCAAAAGCTATGAGGGCGACAACAAGAGGGACAATAAAATAAAGACTTACAGGAAGTCTTTTTTTAAAAAGAAAATAAAACCAACGGTTATTTGTGTCCGGACTTTGGGCCATAAAATACCATCGATTTCTGGGTTAAGACCCGAAAAATTCAGGGCACCCGGCATGAGAAAGGAAAAAAATTACGATTCCAAATCAGCGAAGGTCACACGATTGACTTCATCTACTGTCGTCAACCCAGACAACACTTTTGCAATAGCATCCTCGCGAAGAGATTTCATATCTTGAGTTTCCACAGCCTTTCTTCGAATGGTCATAGGTGCTGCTTTTTTAAGAACCAGTTCACGAATATCGTCCGTGATAACCAATATCTCAAATATTCCCATTCGGCCAGTATAGCCACTTTTTTTACATGCCTTACAACCTTCGCCGTGATAAAGCGTTACAGGCTGCCGATCTCCCTTGGGAAACAAAACTTGCAACTCTTTTTCCGTGGGCTCGTGTTGCACCTTACACTGTGTGCAAATTTTCCTCACCAACCGTTGCGCCAACACTCCGACGATCGAAGATGCTAAAAGAAAAGGTTCGATTTTCAAATCTGAAAGGCGAGAAAGTGCGCCAGGGGTATCATTGGTATGCAAAGTGCTCAAAACCAAATGACCGGTCAGCGCCGCCTGAATAGCGATCTCTGCTGTTTCTGTATCTCGGATTTCACCCACCATTATAATATCTGGGTCTTGACGCATCAAAGATCGAAGCCCCGTGGCAAAAGTAATATTGGCTTTCGGGTTCACTTGTGTCTGGCGAATTCCGTCCAACCTGTATTCCACCGGATCTTCAATGGTCTTGATATTTCTTGTCGGCAAATTGAGTTTTGCAAGGGAACCGTAAAGCGTCGTGGTTTTACCACTACCCGTCGGGCCAGTTACCAGAATAACTCCATAAGGTTTATCCAAAAGCTCGTGATACTTTTCCAAGCTACGGCCTATTAAACCAGAACCCTGAAGGTCGACAAGCAGTTTAGACTTATCGAGAATACGCAAAACCATATTCTCGCCATAGATGGTAGGACACGTGGAAACACGCAGTTCGATTTCTTTTGGGCCGAGTCGGGCAGAGAACCCACCATCTTGCGGTGCCCGCGTTTCGGCGATATCCATTTTAGCCAGAACCTTGATGCGCGATATTAAAGCCGATTCCACCGACTTCGGTGGTTTCGTTGCTTCAAACAAAACCCCGTCAATGCGATATCGAATACTCAGCGAGTCTTCTGTGGGTTCAATATGGATATCACTGGCACCATCGTCCAATGCCTGCTTGAGAATCATTTCTACAAGTTTAGCCACCGGCGCTTCAGTGGCATCGATTGTGGCCGGGCCTGCATCCCCAGATATAAAAGCCGCCGCCTCCTCTTTCTTCTCTTCCTGTACTCCCAGGCTTTTTACAGCCGCTTTAATAGAAGCTGCGACCCCATACTGTTCCTGGATTGCCCGTTCAATATCTGATTCCGCAGCTAAAACCGTGATCACATCCATCCCCGATTGAATCGTTACTTCATCAACTGCAAAAATATTTAGCGGATCCGTCATAGCTAACTTCAACGAACCATTTTCAATATCTATTGGAATCACTTTATGTTTTCGCGCTACGCTTTCTTGAACCTTGCGAATAGCTTCCTGTGAAATTTTGACTCCCTGCATATCCAGGTATGGGATTTTTAACTGGGTCGCCAAACTGGTCAGGAATTTTTCTTCGGTGATAAAACCCAGCTCGACAAGAGCTTGTCCGAGTGGAATTTTTTTAGCCTGCTGCTTGGCTAAGGCCTGGTTCAACTGATCAGAAGTAATTGCTCCCGCTTGTACCAGAACATCACCCAGCTTTAATTTTTGACGGATCGCCATAAACGACTCCTGCTAAAGACCTGATTAAAAAATTGCAAGCTCATATGTTACACCGAAAAAGTGAAAAATTAAACCGGCAGAGCCCCCAAATCACCAATATTTATACAACTGTTACTATAAAAAAATAATGTATGATAATAGTTTTGACCTTTAGTGGTTTCCCTTTTACTTCTCCCACATTTCCTGGATAAACGAATTGGTGCGATGTACCAGATGGCAATGTTTGCATCCTGTTTTGCCGAGCAAACCGATGTTCTTCCAGAATTTCTCCGGATTAGGTTTTTCCGAATCGAGTTCCTGACTCAGCCCGGCAAATGCTGTATCAGCATCTTGACCTACATAAAAACGTTTTACATCCTGCGTCGCATGACATTTGGAGCAGGTCGACTTGAGCTCCATGTATCGCGATTTGAAAATCTTTAAAGCTTTCGCAGCGCGATCATACTGACCTTCACCAAAATTGACGGTAACACCTTTAAAGGAAGCGGAAATGCTGCCCATATAATCGTCAAACTCAATCTCTTTCTCACTGATGGGATCAGTAACTTTTATTTTATGAAAACTGGGCCAGTGAAACTTGGCCCAAACCGATACTTCATTTTCTGCATGACATTTTCCGCAGGTCTTGCCAAGTTTACCAGAGGCTTTACCGGCCTGGGCAATGTCGTGGGTTTTTGCGGCAGCTGCAAAAGCTTCCGCGGCTTTAATATCAAAATAATCTTCCCATTCTGGAACCATTTCAGATGTTTTTTTATATTCTTCCACCAACTTGTCAGCATGTATGTCAACGTTTTCAAAATCTTTTTCTTTGAGGTTTACAAAAACGCCGCCAAAATGAGTACTCATTTTATGCATTTGCTGGATCCATTTGGACTGCTTACTTTCTGGCGGATAATATTTGCTCAAAGATTTAGGCGGCTCTTTGACAATCATATCCTTGGCATGAACCGGAAGTATACCGATAAAAATAAATGCTGCGGCAATCAAAATAATTCTTAAAAAGCTCATTCAAGTTCTCCTTCTATTAAAATAATAATTTATTTTTATCGACGCACTGTCTCAGCGCGCACTGTGGTTTTTTCTTTTGACCATGCCGGTTGGTATTTTAATTCAACTTCCGCTTTGAATACTTTATCAAACAGTCGATATCGATATTGAATTTTTTTATTATATGGTAATGCCGTCTCCTGTTGAGGAGCAATGATTTCTTTGGCCTTGTCGACTTCTTCTCCCGCTTCGTTAAAAAACTTTATGTAGAGATAAAGCCTGGGGTCGCCATTGTCAGCTGTCGGTACAAAATGCGGTATGGTTTGATTCTTAAGGCTGATGATAAAATAGTTTTCTTCCCACCCTGCCTCCATAACCACATCCTTTTCCTTAATTTCACCATGCAGGAAACGGTGATCGCCCACCCATCTTTTTTTATGTAATAAATTAAATCCTGCCTTCTGCGTCAAGCGGCCTTTCTTGCGCGGCATATGACAATCCTGACAGGTCTCTTCCACGTTGGTCGCCTTCCATTCCTTAAAAGTTTTCTGGTGACAAGAACCACAGAATTTGGAGCGCACATAATCAGGGTTACGAAAAGTCGGGTGGGGGGGAGCAAGCAGGTCATAAGGCCCCTGCATTTTATTGTCTATAAAATGGCAGGAAACGCAGTAGATGCCTTCATCACGAAGGTTTAACCGCGGACTGGGTTTTTCACCTCGTACCGATTTAGGAATGTGACAGGGAAGACATTTTTCTTTGGTGTGATTTTCCGAGGCTTCTATAAAATTTTCACTGGTCCACGATATGGAATGCCGACTGTCTTTCCAGGCTTCGTAAATAGCCTTGTGGCACTCGGAACATTTTTTTGCAGCAGGCCTTTTTAAAATTTCTGGATCACGTGCCAATTCCAATACTTGTTCAGGAATCCATTCAAAACGTTCGTTGACGAGAAAATATAGCATTGCAAATCCGGCAACACCTATCAATCCTACACCGATTATCAGATCAAATATTCGGGAAGATCGTTTCATAAGGTCGGCAGCTCCAGATGGCAATAGAGTAATAACTCGTTGAGCCGAGAAAGTGTTTGCTAGCGTAAATCGCTATTGCAAGTTATCTCCCTCGTTAGAGGGCCGGGAATTGTTTGAGGAAGCGGAGATCGTTTTCGAAAAACAGGCGGATGTCGTTGATGCCGAACTTCAACATGGCAATGCGCTCGATGCCGAGACCAAAAGCAAACCCGGTCCACTTTTCAGAATCGTAACCAACAGACTTAAACACAGCGGGGTCGACCATCCCCGCACCAAGAATTTCCAACCAACCTGTTTGCGAACAGACACGGCACCCTTTACCGCTGCACATCACACATTGGATATCGACTTCAGCACTGGGGCAGGTGAACGGAAAAAAACTGGGACGGAAGCGGATTTTTGTGTCTTTACCAAAAACCTCTTGCAGGAAAATATTCATGATGCCCTTCAAGTGACTGAAAGACACGCCTTCATCAACCATCAAACCTTCAATCTGATGAGACATAGGAGTGTGCGAGACATCTGAATCGCATCGATAAACTTTCCCCGGAGCGATGATGCGTAACGGCGGCTCGCGGTTTTCCATCACGTGAATTTGAACTGGGGATGTGTGGGTGCGCAAAACAGTTTCGTCTTCTATGTAGAACGTGTCTTGCATGTCCCTCGCCGGGTGGTCTTTGGGAATGTTCAGTGCTTCAAAATTATAATAATCGGTTTCAATTTCTGGCCCCTCTTCTACCTGGAATCCTAACCCGAAAAAAATGGAAGTGATTTCTTCCATAACCTGAGTGATGGGGTGCAACGTTCCGGTCAGCTCTTTCCTTCCCGGTAAGGTTGTATCGAAAGTATCTTCAGGTTTGCCAACAGATTTGGAACCAAGCGTTTTGTTATTTATCTCCTGCTCGACATGTTGCTTGAGCAGGTTGATATCTTTTCCAAGCTTGGGCTTTTCTTCGGCAGAAGCGTTGCGTAAGTCTTTCATCAGACCCTGCAACGAACCTTTCTTGCCAAGAAAGTCTATTCGTATTTGTTCGAGTTGTTTGGGGTCGGCGACGGAGTTCAGACGGGAATCGAAATCCTGACGGAGTTTGTTAATGATTTCAATCATTCGGATTTCCGACTAACACCCCTTTGAAAAGGGGCGGATTCGGTTTTAATGCCCGGTGCATTTTTCAGCTCGAAAATATTAAGCGAGTTGCGCGCGGGCAGTCTGGGTCAGGGATTTAAAGGTTTCCTGATTATTAATGGCGAGGTCAGATAGCATTTTTCGATCCACTTGGATGTCGGCTTTTTTCAAGCCATACATGAACTGACTGTAATTCATTCCTTGTGCTCTTACCGCAGCGTTGATACGAGCAATCCAAAGTCGTCGAAATTCGCGCTTGCGATTTTTACGATCGCGGTAGGCATAACAAAGACCATGCTCAACAGCTTCCCGAGCTTTACGGAATGCGGTGCTGCGTACACTCCGATAACCTTTGGCCATCTTTAATATTTTTTTTCGTCTTTTTCGGGAAATGGTCCCGTTTACTGCACGTGGCATCTTAAAGTTCTCCTGTTTTTCATCGTAACCACCCAGCTCTCTTCCAAGAAAGCTGCGCCCCTCGCTAGAGGGTTAGTAAGGTATTAATACTTTAATGCGTTTCGCATCGCTCGCTGCCATGATGCTGGATTTACGCAAATTTCTTTTTCGCTTTGTTGTTTTGCTCGTCAGAATATGGCTGGTGAAAGCACTATTTCTGCGAATTTTACCGCTGCCTGTTCTTTTAAACCTTTTGGCAGCTCCTTTGTTCGTTTTCATTTTTGGCATTGCAAACTCTCTTATTCGTTATTTGGCACCACAGCTTCGGTGCTGGGTTCTGCCGATGCTGCCTGGGTTTCAGGTACATCTGTTTTTACTTCGGTTTTATCTACTGCTAGTTGCGGGGCTTCGGTTTTTTCTACTGCCGGCTTAGGGTTTTTTGAAGGGCTCCCCTTTTTCGTCTTAAAAGATTTAGGGGCCAGTATCATAACCAGAGTACGGCCTTCCTGTTTTGCTGTTTGTTCAATAACAGCTATATCTTCTGTTTGCTTGGCGACCCGCTCTAAAACTCTCTGCCCGAACTCACGGTGAACAATTTCTCGTCCTTTAAAGAAAATAACAACTTTCGCCTTGTCGCCAGCTTCAAGAAACCGTTGTACATGTTTCAACTTGAAATCGAAGTCATGTTGATCGGTGTTAGGCCGGAACTTAACTTCCTTAACATGAACAATTTTCTGATTCTTTTTAGCCTCGTGGGCCTTTTTGCTGGCCTTGTACTTATGCTTACCGTAATCCATGATACGGCAAACCGGCGGGTTGGAATTAGCTGCTACCTCTACGAGGTCCATATCCCGGTCCTCCGCCATACTGAGGGCTTCTTCCGTGGGTATGGTGCCCAAGTGTTCCCCATCGTCTCCGATAACAGACACTTCCTTTACTCGGATCATTTTATTAATGCGCTGTTTCTTGTTAATTTAAAACTTCCCTATTCAAAAAAAATATTTATCAATCGTCTGAATCAATCGTCCGGTTCTCTACGGCTTCATTGACTTCATCCAAAAATGTCTTCAAATCAAGAGTTCGCGTTTCCTTCGATCGCCGCCTGCGAACGCCTAAAGTGGAAGATTCCACTTCTTTATCCCCTAAAACAATCATATAAGGGATCTTCTGTAATTGGGCCTCGCGTATCTTGAACCCAATCTTCTCATTTCGCAAGTCTTTTTCTACACGAACACCTGATTCTTCAAGTTGTTGGGCTATTTTATCGGCATAATCGGCATGATTATCGGTGATTGGCAGCAAAACAACCTGAACTGGAGCCAACCATAAAGGGAACGCCCCCGCATAATGCTCAATCAGACAACCAAAAAACCGCTCCAATGAACCCATTAGTGCGCGATGCAGCATTATCGGTTGATGGCGTTGACCATCTTCCTCAATATAGCTGATATCAAACTTTTCGGGTAGGTTAAAATCTACCTGCACCGTCGAAACCTGCCAATAACGATTGAGACTGTCTTTTATTTTAATATCGATCTTCGGACCATAAAAAACACCTTCGCCTGGGTCCACTTCAAAATCCAGCTTCTTATTGTTCAATGCGGTTTCCAAAGCTTTCGTTGCAGACTCCCAGCCTTCATCCGAACCAACATATTTTTCTGGACGCGTACTCAAATAAATTTTGTATTCGTGAAATCCAAACGACTGCAAAATATAAAGGATGAGATCGAGAATCTTGGTGATCTCTTCTTCAATCTGCGAAGGGCGACAGAAAAGATGCGCGTCATCCTGCGTGAACCCACGCACCCGTAACAGGCCGTGCAAAACGCCGGAACGTTCGTAGCGATAAACCGTTCCCAGTTCTGCGAAACGAATAGGCAGGTCACGGTAGCTTCGCAATTTTGTTTTGTATATCTGAATATGGAAAGGACAGTTCATCGGCTTCAAAACATATTCCCTGCCTTCAACATCCATATTAGAGAACATGTTGTCTTTATAGAATTCCGTGTGACCGCTGGTTTCCCATAAATCTATTTTCGCCGTATGCGGACTGATGACCATCTCGTAGCCATGCTTGAAATGTTCCTTCTTCCAGAAATCTTCCATCAGGTGGCGAATGCGCGCGCCCTTTGGATGCCAGAGAATGAGGCCGGGTCCAACTTCATCCGAAACAGAAAACAGGTCAAGCTCTTTTCCAAGTTTACGGTGATCGCGTTTCTTCGCTTCTTCCAGACGTTTCAGGTAAACCCGCAATTCCTTTTCCGTATTCCAAGCCGTTCCATAAATGCGTTGCAGAACAGGGTTGCGCTCATCCCCGCGCCAGTAGGCAGATGAAGTGTTCAGCAGCTTGAATGCTTTAATTTTTTTTGTAGACTCGACATGCGGCCCACCGCAAAGGTCACCCCAGTCGCCTTGCGTGTAAAGCGAAATCGGTTCGTTGGGGTCGATCCCTTCAATGATCTCGACTTTGAACGTCTCGCCCATGTCGCTGAATTTTTTTATCGCCTCTTCACGAGATATCTCACTACGCACAATGGGGGTATCTGCGGCGGCAAGTTCTTTCATACGCTTTTCGATTTTCTCCAAGTCTTCAGGAACAAAAGCTTCTTTGCGAGAAAAGTCGTAGAAGAAACCATCTTCTATTACGGGACCAATGTGACCTGCGTTCCAGGAAAAAGTTCTTGAACCGCCTGCGCCATTAAGTGCGCACAACTGTGACGAATGGTTTCGAGTTCGCTGGGATTTTCGTTAGGAATCATTTTTCTTAAAAGTTTCTAGAGCCCCCTCTTTCTAAAAGAGGGCTGGGGTGATTCACATTTATTTGTTTTCGACAAAGGCAACCCCCTCTATCCCCCTTATCAGGGGGAAGCATATTTAAATGTCCCCCCCTGATAAGGGGGGATTAGGGGGGTTAAATAATTACCCTCGGGCGACGAGGCCCGAAAAAAAGCACCATGCATATCAGCATGATGCCTGATTATAATACAAATAAGTCTTTGAAAAAATTAGGCACGGGCGGTTTCGAACCGCCGACCCCTTGCGTGTCGAGAAGGTTTAATTGTCTTGGTTTTAGTCGCTTATTCTAAATTTGCCACAGTATTGTCACATAGAATTTATTGATTATTTACAATGACTTAATGAAGAGGCAACGCCTTCAGAATTGTCAATACCTAGGGGTGACCCCTTGTCATTTTAGCATTTTAAATTCATTCTATATCAAAGGGTTGGGACGTGTTTTTGTTAAAAAATCATGTGCATAGGAATAAGGCGAGGAAGGCTTTCGGCA
>JAESTE010000080.1 GCA_016763735.1 Nitrospinaceae bacterium
CCTCAAGTTCCATCTTCTCCGAGAACGCGACCCGTATAATGATCCGCTTTCATGAACATTGGCAAACACTGGATTTTTTGGAGCCGCAATTTTTGGAGACTCTGGATTCAGTCATGCCCCACTGGGAAAATAAAAACAGTTCTGTTATAGAACCCAGCATCGACGATTTTTCACCCGTCGCTTTTGATTCCGAAAATCTGGATATAGAACAAACTGCCAGAGTCCTGCAGTCACAATCCGCTGAAATCAGATTCGAAAACGGGATATTGCTATGGGGGCCGAATAAATATAATTCTGCTTCCCTTGCAAACCAGAAAAGCGAACTGGTCACACAATGCCTCGCCGCGCTGAAAGCACAATCTGTTTTCGAAGAAAAATCCGTGGAACTATTGAATCAGTTGGATGATATGGAGCGACAAAAAAGAGATTTAGACGCGCAACAAAGACAGGTAGGAACAGAAGACAAAATAACCCCCATTGGCATAGACAACAATATCGCCGTTTTTAGCTTCCAGTTGAACCTGATACGCAGGATGATCAGAGGGCTCGATATCAACGAAAACCTCAACCTGCATCGACTGATTGCAGGGGTAGCATTAGCTCAGGTTTTAAATCAACCTCAAGATAATACGCAATTGTTCGATGAACTTGCGATCTATGCAAAAAAACTAGACAGTGACTCATTGAAATTTTCCCGTGAGAGAAAAACAAAATTTTTTGAAATGGCTGCTTTGCGGTTGCAGCAAAAACAGTTTGAATCCGCTCACGATATCTCCGACATTGATGCATCCATAAAAGTGGAGGCTGATATTACCCAACTCCAGGCAAATGTAGATCGGCTGGAGCTGAAACTTAAGAGAAGCATGCGATCAAAAAATTTGCTCGATCTGATTCTGAATTTTACAGAAGCAAATACATCTGTTCCAAGGACGCAGTTAAAGCAAGTTTTTTCTATTAGTAAAGTTGGCCCAGAAATCGGATTGCCTTTAATCCCTCAAGGCCTTACCCATAATAGCAAAGGAGACCTTTTGGTAGCCGACTATGAGAACCACCGTATTCATTGCTATTCATCCGAGGGGAAGTACAGGTTTCATTTTGGGAACTGGGGAAACACTCCAGGGGCTTTCAAATATCCGATCAACTTATCTACCGACAGTCACGACAATATTTATGTCATTGACGAAGGAAATGGAGTGGTTAAAAAATTTGATGCGGAGGGAAACTTCATCCTTCAATTCGAGGAGGGTGTTCTCAGTAATGTGTTCTCGCTTTCAATAGACCCTCAGGACAAAATTCATATCGCCGACCCCGAGAACAACCGTATCGCGATCTTCGACTCGAATGGGAAAGCAACTCCCTTCTCTGCCGAGCAATCAAAAAACCTGAATGCACCCTGCGGAGTTTTTTGCCTCGAAGATGGAGGAACCATTGTAGGTGATCGTTCAGAATTCTTATTGAAACGTTTCGATGCCGATGGAAAATTGATTAATCAGGTACAACAAGAAGGTCTGGGGTTCGATGATATTTATTTTCTTGCTTGCGACCCTGAACATGGAATATTTGGTTCCGATTTCTGGAACAACCAGATCATCCATTTGAACAACAACCTCGAAGTTGTTGATACCTATCGTAAGCAAGGAAACAGAATCGGAGGGCTTGGCAAAACAGCGGGGCTTTCTATTCACAACGGTCAGTTGGCTGCATCCAACTTTGATGGCAGGAAAATACAAGTTTTCAATCTTCCCTCTTAAAAAACCACGCTCTCGTTCTTCAGTGAATATTTTTTATCGGATACCGTCTGGGCTTAATACTTGATCGGTTTTCTTTTTCCACGTCATGCAAAAAACCCTTCTCTGAAAAGTGATCGTCAAACCTCGCTACAGATTCTTTGACAAACTTTCCCGGTCGATAGGATTTCGCAACCTCCTGCATCGAAAACGGTTCGGGCATTTTATTAGAAACTGCTGCCCTCTCATTTATTTTTTCTTCAGACCAACGCTCGCCACCATTGGCGATTAATACGGTTGCAACGCGTTCGTCATCTTCAAAACAATAAATATTTGGAAAAACCGACATGAAGGTTTTTGTATCTCGTGGCTTTAAAGAATTTCCCTTGCCATACAAGTTCGAACCCACAATCCCATCGGGTTTTAAAATAGCGCGGATCTCTTTATAAAACTCACAGGTCTTTAAATGATAGGGAATCGACCCGCTTTTGAATGCATCGAGAATAATCCAGTCATACGGCTCCTGTCCTTTTCGTTTCTGAATGAACACCCTGCCGTCTTCTTCAAAAATTCGATAACGATTAGATTCGCGCAGATAAAAATACTTTTTGGAAACCTCAATTACTTTGGGGTCAATTTCCACAACATCAATGTGTAAATTCGGGAACTGTTCGCTTAAAAAATTGGTGACCGCAGCTCCTCCTAATCCGACCATTAACAATCTCTGCGGCTTGGGGCAAAAAAGCAAAGATGCCATCATCATATTGGAATAAACCAACGCCAATTGTTTTTGCTGCTCGACATTCACCCGACTTTGCAAAAAGTAATCGCCATTACCCTTGAACCAAAGCTCCCGGTAACCGTCATTTTGAATGACATAAATGTCGTTATACTGGGTACGTTCCCGAGCCAGAACCTTAATAACAGGCTCTTTCGCCTTTTTTTCCAGAAAATTGAACATTTTAAGGATTCCTGTTTTTAACCGATAAGAATTAGAGTTTTAACCCAAAAACATATTTTCATTTATATTTTATATGTTAAAATAAATTATGGTTTATTAGTAGACCCCAAGAATAGGGGAAAGTGTTCCCCAATAAGGGTTTACGGTAGCTCACCGCCTTATCATAAAGGAATTTTGTCCATGCCGCAAAACGTTTTAAAGCACAAAGTAGGTTTGGAAACTCACGGCCTCAAAAACTTAAAAAAAATCAACTGGAATTTATCCACTCCACAACTTTACGAACATATCATAGCCAATAAAGAAGGCCAATTGTCACACCTTGGCCCTGTTTGCGTTACCACAGGAGAGCACACAGGTAGAGCACCTAACGACAAGTTTATCGTAAAGGAGCCTTCCAGTCAGGAAAATATCTGGTGGGGAAAAGTAAACCGCCCCTTTTCCGTAGAACAATTTGAAGCCCTCTATTCTCGTATTCTTGCCTACTTACAAGGCAAAGAGGTCTATGTTCAAGATTGTTGCGCTGGTTGTGACCCTGAACACCAGACTCATATCCGGGTTATTACGGAACATGCGTGGCACAGTCTTTTTGCGCGAAATATGTTTATCCAGATACGCGATATGGCAAAGCTGGAAAACCACGACCCCGCATTCACCATCATGCATGTGCCAGACTTCAAAGCCGTGCCAGCTATAGATGGAACCAATTCTGATGTGTTTATCATTGTTGACTTTGGCAGACAGTTGGTTCTTATCGGTGGCACCAGCTACGCGGGTGAAATCAAGAAATCTGTTTTCTCTATTTTGAATTACCTGTTGCCACAAAAACAGTCCGTTTTATCCATGCATTGTTCTGCAAATATTGGCGACAAAGGCGATTCCTCTATATTTTTTGGCCTTTCTGGAACTGGCAAAACCACTTTGTCCGCCGATCCGAAAAGAAAACTGATAGGAGACGACGAACACGGGTGGAGCGATCGCGGCGTTTTTAATTTTGAAGGCGGTTGTTATGCCAAGGTTATCCGCCTCTCTCAAAAGTCTGAGCCGGAAATTTTTGAATGCACGCGTAAATTTGGCACCTTGCTCGAAAACGTGGTTCTGAGCAAAGATGCACGACGGCTGGATTTGGACGATGCCAGCCTGACTGAAAACACACGTGCCAGCTACCCCATCACACATATTAACAACGCGGTACTTGAGGGCATGGGTGGGCACCCTAATAATGTAATCATGCTTACCTGCGATGCTTATGGTGTCATGCCCCCGGTTTCAAAACTGACACCCGAACAAGCCATGTACCATTTTATTTCCGGTTACACCGCAAAGGTTGCGGGCACCGAAAAGGGCATGAGCCGCGAACCTACGGCTATTTTCAGCACCTGTTTTGGTGCTCCCTTCATGTCATTGCATCCTTCAGTTTATGCCGATATGCTCGGTGAAAGAATTGACAAGCATAAAGTCTCCTGCTGGCTCGTCAACACCGGTTGGACGGGAGGACCTTACGGGGTAGGAAAAAGAATCGAAATTGAATACACCCGCGCTATGATCAAGGCTATTCTCGAAGGGGAGCTGGATAATGTTGAAACCGAGACCGACCCGGTGTTCGGGATACAAATTCCTCTAGCTGTCAAAGATGTTCCGAAAGAATACCTGTTCCCCAGAAATACCTGGAAAAACCCGGAAGCGTATGACGAGAAAGCCAATGAACTGGCCAACCAGTTTATTGAAAACTTTAAAGAATATGAGGATAACGTGGATAAAAAAATTCTCGGTGCAAGCCCAAAGCCTGTTGCGGTCAAGGGAAAGTCTGCCGGGAAAATTCACGAGCTTAGAAAATAACAGTCTCAAAAAAAATGGTTTCAACCTAAACCCGCTCTTGTAACCCAAGAGCGGGTAAATTTGTTGCATCAAATGCGGTTAGTTAATTTTTTGCAACTGTTTTCCCCACACTTACTTATATCGAACTATAAATGGAAGCCATCATTGCATTAACTCTCGGCGATCCTTCGGGGATCGGCCCCGAAATAATTGTCAAAGCGTTTCAGGACGAACTCTTAGCGATCGATAACCGGGTTCTAGTAATTGGCGATGCCGAGTTACTTAAAAGAACAGCAAAACAAGTTGCACCAGAAATTCTAATCCATTCGGTCACCTCACCTGAAGAAGGTTGGTACCAGACCTGCACCATAGATGTCATCGACCTTGACAATGTATCTGAAGCACTTCCTTTGGGAAAACCTTCCGCAGAAGGCGGCAAGGCCAGTTATGAAGCCATCCAAAAAGCCGTTGAGCTAGCTCTTAAAGGTGAAGTAGCCGCCATCACCACCGCTCCCATTAATAAGCAAAGTTTACATTTGGCGGGTCATCCTTTCCCGGGACATACCGAACTATTAGGCCACTTGACAGACTCTAAAAATCCCAGCCTTATGATGGAAGGTAATTCACTGCGGGTAGTATTAGTAACAACACACCTTCCTTTGGATCAGGTCAAATCGCAAATTACTGAAGAAAAAGTTTTACAAAGCATCCGGCAAACGCACGGCTGGTTGCAGAAACATGTTACAGATATTCCCAGTATTGCAGTGGTTGGTCTAAATCCTCATTCTGGCGATGGAGGTATTTTTGGGCAGGAAGAAATAGATTTCATCCTTCCCGCATTGAAAACTGCTCAGCAGGAAGGCATTCAGGCAAGCGGCCCCTATCCAGCAGATTCCTTGTTTCAAAGAACGGCATCCGAAAAATACGATGCGGTCATCTGCATGTATCACGATCAGGGCATGATCCCCGTGAAAATGAACGGCATGAGTGTCAATATAACTATGGGCCTGCCCATTTTACGAACCTCTGTGGATCATGGCACCGCCTACGATATTGTGGGTCGCAACAAAGCCTCTGCAGAAAATCTTAAACTGGCATTAAAAACTGCGGCTCGGTTGTCGCAATCCACTCTTTCCATGCAATGAGAAAAAGGCCTCTCGGGCAAAATTTTCTTGTCGATTCTGAAATTGCGCACAATATTATCACGTTGGCAGATATCCAACCCGAGGACCACGTTGTCGAAATCGGACCCGGAAAGGGCGTTCTCACGCAACGACTCCTCCCGATAGCCCGTTCTCTGACTGCTATTGAGCTCGACCCCAAACTGTGCCGGGAATTGGAAAGCCGCTTTTCCGATAGCCCTTCTTTCAGAATAGTAGAAAAGGATGCCGCAAAATTCGACTACGCCTCTCTCGAGTCAGGCTTCAAAGTCGTGTCCAACCTTCCTTACTATGCGGCCACCCATATAATGAAAAAACTGATCCATTTTGGCAGCCGAATTCAGTCTATGACCCTGATGATGCAGAAAGAAGTCGTCGATCGGCTGACAGCAGAACCGTGCAACAAAGAGTACAGTTCCCTTTCGGTTTATGTGCAATACCACTGCAAAGTAGAACGCTTGCTGGAAATACCCAACACTGCTTTTTCACCACGGCCCAAAATAGATTCTTCTCTGTTCTCGCTGAAACCACTGCCACAACCCAGTGTGCAAGTTGAAGACCCACAACTTTTTTTTAAAATAGTCAACGCGGCTTTTTTGCACAAACGAAAAATGCTTAAAAACAATCTAAAACCATGGGAAGATAAATTCGAACAAGCCCAACTTGCCGGCATCGATCTTTCCAGACGAGGCGAAACCCTGTCCATATCCGACTTTGCCAACATGGCTAATTATCTTCATTTCAAAAATGAATAATTCGAGCAACAAACAGGGAAAAGTAATCCTCGTCGGTGCCGGGCCAGGGGATGCGGGTCTGCTGACCTTACAAGGAAAGCACTGGCTACAAAAAGCCGATGTCGTTCTTTTCGACCATCTGGTCAACGAAGACCTTTTACGTTTTACGCAAAAAGAAACCGAAATTATCTACGTTGGGAAAAAAGAGGGCTTTGCCAGCCTGGATCAGGAAAAAATTAACGAGCTTCTTATTGAAAAAGCCAAAGAAGGGAAAATTGTTGTACGACTCAAAGGCGGAGACCCTTTCATTTTTGGCCGTGGCGGTGAAGAGATTCAAGCAGTCAGCAAGCTACAAATTCCCTTCCTCATTGTTCCCGGTGTCACATCGGTAACCGGGGTTGCGGCCTATGCTGGCATTCCCCTGACTCATCGGCATCTGTCATCTACTCTATCCATTATCACGGGAAGCAACGAAAAGAACCAAGGCGACATTCATATCGACTGGGAAAAAATTGCTTCTCGCTCTGGCACCCTGGTATTTTTAATGGGCGCGCGCAAACTACCTTTGATCGTAGAAAAATTATTAAAATTTGGTAAAAACCCGGAAACACCCATTGCTGTAATCCAGTGGGGAACAACCGCGCGCCAGAAAACCTGGAAAGGAACTCTCTCGACCATTGTAGAAATCGCTTCAAAAGAAAAAATTTCCCCTCCCGCCCTCACCATCATCGGCGAAGTGGTCAACCTCAAACCCGAAATAGAATGGTATGAACACTGACCCCTATTCGGCAAAACCATTGTGATAACCCGTAAGGGAGACCAAGCCGAAAGCATGATCGATCGGTTGCGAGAATTGGGCGCAGAACCTTTTTTCTCCCCGGTCATCGAAACGATTGCACCTGATGACTGGGCACCACTTGATGAAGCATTGAATAACCTTTCCCGTTACGATGGCCTCATTTTTACCAGCGTAAATGGAGTGCGTTTTTTTTCACAACGGCTCAAAGAAATCCAGCAGGACATCCGCAATTTAAAAGGCGTGCGAATCTTTACCATAGGGCCTGAAACAGCCGAAGCGGTTCGTGATCTGGGAATTTGCGTCGATGTCGTTCCTGAAGATTTTGTCGCCGAGTCTCTGATAGAAAGCATTGGCAAAGAAAACATTGATGGAAAACGTTTCCTCATTCCCCGCGCTACCATTGCCCGCGAGATTCTCCCTGAAAAACTTCGAGAAATGGGAGCAAAGGTGGATGTCGCTCCCGCTTATCAAACCGTTTTACCGAGAGTCAAATCTGATGCTTTGGTAAAAAGACTGAACTCAGAGAATATCGATGTGCTGACATTCACCTCGTCATCCACCGTCAAAAATTTTCTCGCCTTAACCGGAGAGGCTCTCTTACCGAAGATTAAAAAAACCCGCATCGCCTGCATTGGCCCCATCACTGCAAAAACTGCAGAAGAGGCCGGATTGAAGGTCGATATCCTTCCCCCGGAATATACGGTCGCATCCCTACTCGATGCCATTGAGGACTACTATAAGTCTTAATTTCCTTCTTTTTAACTGCCAGTTCCCGTATAATTTGAACACATAAATTATTTCATACGCAAAGGGCGAGGATGCCAAAATGCCACCTATAAGATCTATTCGAGTCAGTCATATCGTTTTAAGCACAGAAGAGCTGGCAAATGTTCTGCTCGATCATCTTAAAGAAGATGAATATAAAGACAAGGAAATGCTGTTTAAGGTGTTTGCAAAGATGGCAAAAAATACAGTGCCTGCGGCACCCGGAACAAAGGCGGCGATTTAGGTTTCATCGAATTCAATACTTCCGCACCCGAACTTGAAAAAGCGGCAATGGAAACCCCTGTCGGAGAAGTGCGCGGGCCAATAAAAAGCAAATTCGGATACCATATTTTTATAGTAACGGAAGAAGAAGCAATGGGAGACCTCGGTGTCGATGGGCTCTCACTACCCATTGGCGCCGGACCCGGCACGCTTTAACCCTCTCTGTTATGCAACTCAAAGGCATTCATCACATTGCTCTCAATGTAAAAGATCTCGATCGAGCCGAAAGGTTCTACACCGATGTATTGGGATTCCAAGTAACACACCGGTTTTCAAAAGGACTGCGGCATCTTATGTTGGAAACCGGAAACGCCGCCATCGCCCTTTTTGAAGCCCCAGAACTGGAAGTCAAAGAAGCCATGAACCTTCTCAGCGAAGAAGGCTATCTACACCTTGCCTTCGAAGCTGACCCCACTGACTTTGAAAGTATCGTTAAAGAACTTCAATCTAAAAACATCCATATAGATGGCGGCCCGGTTAAACGAGGTGATGGAGAGTCCATCTATTTCAATGACCCCGATGACAATCACCTGGAAATTCATTGCGACACTCCTAATGATTGAATCTATCCTCGAAAAAGCAATTGCAGGGCAGCGCCTCGAACCTTCTGAAGCGGTCAAACTGTTCAGCACAAAAGATATTCTATTGCTGGGAAATGTGGCATCGCGGCTGACCCGAAAAAAACTCAAAATAAATAAAAAAACGGTAACATATATCGTTGATCGCAATATCAACTACACCAACATCTGCGTCACCGACTGTTCCTTCTGTGCTTTTTATCGAAAAGAACCCGACAAAGATGCATACGTCCTGCCTTTTGAAACCATTGCAAAAAAAATCGAAGAAACCCTGGCACTTGGCGGACAACAGATATTGCTTCAGGGTGGACATAACAATAATCTCAAAATCGATTATTTTGAAGACCTGTTTAAAAATATCAAAGCAAAATATAATATTCACCTGCACGCACTTTCGCCTTCCGAGATACTGCATACCAGCCGGATATCTAAAATATCTCTGAATGAAACTTTAAAAAGAATGAAAGCGGCAGGACTCAACTCCATACCCGGAGGCGGCGCAGAAATTCTCGTCGATCGGGTGCGACAGATCATCAGTCCAAAAAAATGCAACAGTGACGAGTGGCTGGATGTGATGGAGCAGGCGCATCAAATGGATATCCCCACCACCGCTACCATGATGTTCGGTCATGTGGAGACCTTGGAAGAGCGAATCGAGCACCTCAATCGGCTCCGCCAACTGCAGGATAAAACAGGCGGATTCACCGCTTTCATTGCATGGGGGTTTCAACCGGGAAACACCGAACTACAAGGACAGACAGGAATAAAAACAGCCGTTAGCGGATTCGATTATTTAAAGACTCTGGCTATCAGCAGAATCTTTCTCGACAACTTCGATAATCTGCAATTCTCATGGGTAACACAGGGACCCAAAATTGGCCAGGTTTCTCTTTACTATGGAGCCAACGATATGGGGAGTACGATGATGGAAGAAAATGTAGTTGCTGCGGCTGGCACTGTCTATTGTCTCGACGAAGAAGAAATTATAAGGCTCATCACCGATGGCGGCTTCACCCCGCAACGCCGCAACATGCAATACCAACCGGTAGATTAATTCCAGGTAGAAAAAGAAAACCCCTGCCCCTTTTCAATAAAGGAAGACAGGGGTTTTGAGCGTTTAGCTTAATATAATTACAAGGCGCGACGACCTAACAACGATTGTACTGAGGCCTTATCGTTGCCTTTGGCAAGCATGAAAGCTGTGAAAGACTGCCGTAACGAATGCGGTGTCACTTCCTTTTCAACTCCCGAAGTTTGCAGAGCGGCCTTGAAAAATTTGGTCACACTTCGTGTGGTCAAATTTCCACCTCGTTCACTTGGGAAAAGATAATCACCCGGTCCCTTGTTTCCGATCTGTCTTTGCAAAGCATCTTTAAGTCCCATAGAAAAAATTGTTGTACGGGCACCCAGCTTGCCGATTCCCGGAACAAATACTTTCAGCTTTTCCAGATTCAAATGCTGAACCTTTACCTTAACCAGTTCAGAGACTCGGAGTCCCGCTGTATAAGCCAATTCAATCATCAGTCTATGCTTCAGGTTTTCAGCAGAAACCGCAATCCTTTTAACTTCACTGATGGTAAGCACTACTGGCTTTAATTTTTTCTTCCCTGGTCTTTTGAATCCTTCCAGAACCAAATCCTGATTATAAACCGCCTTATGAAAATAGCTGAGCGCGTTGTATGCCTGATCCACTGTAGACCGCGACTTGCCCTGGGCAATAAGGTCGGCCAGGTATTGGCGAATTTCTACATCTGTGACATCACGCGGATTCGTTAAGTTTTTGTTGCGAACAAAACTTCGCAATTGTCCGAGATAAGCTTTGATCGTCTGTGGGCTGTAAGCGCGTTGTTCCAGGTTGCCCTGAATGGCGCTGAACAATCGAGATACTGATAATGGGTGAGTTGCGACACTGTTCATGATGGGTTCTCCTACGAAAACTTTGGGGATTGAAAATTCTAATGGGATAAGAAATACGTTTTTCGAATTCGGGGTAACTAATTGATAATTAGGCACCTTTTTACTAAGCATAACGGAACACCCGATTCCGCTATCTAAAAGCCAATATAATCAATAAGTTACAAAACGTCAAGCGGAAAGTCCAAAAAATCAGTACTTTAGTGAAAAATTAAAAGCGGCAGACTAAACCTGCAACGCATGTTCAAGTTTTTGCAGGGCACCGATTGCAGGAAGGTGGTCCTGCTCTGCGGCGCGTCTCAGCCAGTGGATGGCTTCGATTAAATGGATCTCGGTTCCTCGGCCATTGCGATACATCAAGCCAAGTTGATATTGCGCATCACTATGACCATGTTCGGCGGCTAGTCGGAACCATTTGAAAGCCGCAACTTCATTTTCAGATTGATAATGATATCCCAGTTCTACCTGTGCCAAGGTATTGCCTTGATCCGCCGATTTATGATACCAGCCTAAAGCCTCGTCCGATTGATTGAGCATTCGAGCTAGATTGTATTGTGCCAAGTCGTTACCTTGCTCTGCCGCACGCCGATACCATTTCATACATTCATGGCGACTGTACGAAACCGCCTCACCTCGTTCATAAAGTCCGGCAAGGTGATTCTGCGCCCGGGCATGGCCTTGGCTTGCGGCTCGTCTCAACCATAAAATATCGTTTTCTAAAGCGTCCTCGCTTTGTGGTTCCATTTGCGATGTTTTGCGATACCATTTAGCGGCCTCTGCATAATCTTTCGTCACTCCTTTACCGACAAAATACATACGACCGAGCGCCTGACCGGCTTGCCGGTTGCCTTGTTCTGCCGCCTGCCTGTACCAATGCGCACTATCTTTGCCCTGTTTTTCGTACAAAAGTCCGAGATAGTACTGTGCCAAATGGTTGCCCTGCTCAGCAGCCATTTGAAACCACTTGCAAGCCACATCCATGTCACCAGCATTAAAATAAATTTTACCCAGACTGAATTGAGCGTAATCGTGACCCTGCTCTGCGGCTCGGGTGAACCAGTCAATTGCTTTTTGTTTATCCTGTTTCACACCATCGCCGTTCAGATACATGCGACCTAGATTGTATTGCGCAAGAACATAACCCTCAGCTTTGTGATACCAGTTTAAAGATTGTGCATGATCAACGGGCACCCCTTTGCCGTGGTAATACATTCTCGCAAGATGAAAGCGACCAAAAACATCTCCTTGCCAGGCGGCTTTTCGATAACAAGTAACAGCCTGGGTCAGGTCCTGATCAATACCTTTTCCATTTTCGTAAAGAATCCCTAAAAATACCTGCGATCGTGTTTCATTTTCTTTTGCAGAGCGATCAAAATAATTAAAAGATTTTTGGTCGTCCTGCTCCACTCCTTCTCCCAGAAAATAAAGCATCCCAATATTAAAGAGGGCTTGCGGGTGGTCCTCAGCCTTTTGGTACCAGTGAAAAGCCTGCAACGGATTCCTCTCACAGCCTTTTCCATAATCGTAAAGCAGACCTAAGGAATTTTGTGCATCCGCATAGCCTTCGTTAGCAGCGCGCTGCAGCCATACGAAAGCTTCTTCATATTCTTTTTGTTCAAAAAAATACTTTCCCTTTTGATAAAGGTCTTCACCCGTCGGTGTGAAATCGGCAGAGGTTGTTTTCAAAAAATGTCGAGCATGAGCGTGCCCCTGTTCCGCGGCACGACAAATCCATTGCAAAGCTTTTTTAGGAGCCTGAGCAACACCTTCGCCACAATAATAGAGAGTCCCCAGTTTAAATTGCGCAAGGTCTAATCCACTCAACGCAGCTTTCTTAAACCATCGCGCTGCCCGAACCGAATCTTTTCCAACTCCTTCTCCGCGATCATAAAGGTCGCCCAGATTATAAAGTCCGGCTTCATTTCCATTCAATGCGGCTTTCCGATACCAGGAGATAGCCCGGTCATAATCCTGAGGAACACCTTCACCTTTTTCGAAAAGGACTCCCAACATATTTTGCGCGGTATCGTTATTTTTTTCCGCCGCTTTTTCAAACCATTTGGCGGCTTGATCTGAAGCCTTTTCTGTTCCTTTGCCCTGATAATACATTCTAGCCAGATTAAATTGTGCGGCACTGTCATCCTGTTCCGCCGCTTTCTGATACCAGCGCAAACTCAATTCGAGATCTTCTTTAACACCCAACCCATTTTCATACATGAGAGCTAGAAATCCCTGCCCTTTTGCAGAATCTTTTTTCGCAGCCTTCTCGAACCATTTAAACGCCTCTTCATGGTTGCGGGAAACACCCGCTCCCTTAAAATAAACAACACCTAAATTGTACTGCGCCTGGATATCGCCTGCCCGCGCTTCTTTAAACCATGTTTCAATTTTTTTACGTTTTAGTTTTCCCAGCGCACCTGACCCTGTTTTATAAAGAACATCAGGGAGTTGCTCGGTAGCAACAGAAGAGCCCCAAGGCAAGGAAACCGGCTGGGTTTCAGGTAAAGATTGTTTTGTGGTGAGATTTAGTTCCTGCATATCGCTCAAATAAACTCATGCGCCAAATCGCGGATTTGCGCCTTGGCCTTATTAATTTTTCCTTCTATATCGTCGGCAATTTCCTGCAACAGATCCCGTCCTTCTTTTTCTGCCGAACCCATATTTATTTTCAATTGGAACATCTCCGAAAGCTCTAACTCTTCCATCTCTTCAGAAATATTGTAAAGACGACCTCGAACCTGCGCTAACTGGCGTACCACCAGCACTAGCTGCTCTCCTAGCTCCATTGGGCTCTCGGAATAACCCTCGGTCTCCCATTCAATAAGGATGGAACGGATGCCCTCTTCGTCAAGCTTGTCATAAGCCTGATTGAGCTTGGCCATGAGATCGTGGCGTTTTTTTCTTTCTTCAGCAGAAGAACTCAAGTCGGGATGGATTTTTTTGGCAACCCGTCGGAAAAGTTTCTTGAGATTTTCAGGGGGTTTGAATTCTTTTTGCGAGTTCGTCGGTTCCTTTTTTTTCTCAGAATATTTCCTCGCCTGTTCACGAGCCGACTCCGCCTCTTCCCGAAATGTTTCTGCATTTGGATACAACTTCGCAGCCAGATTTAACACCTGCGCTTTGACAATATCCATTTCTGCATACATCGCTCCGACCACCTTTTGATAGCGAATTTCAAAAAGGTTCAAGTCAGCCTTTTCGGTCGAGAGTTGCAATTCCATATCAGCCAGTTTTTTGCGCAATTGCGCTAACTCGCGCCGCTTGGACTGCAACCCTTCAGCTTGAGGACTTAATATCTGAACAACAGAAGACATCACTCACTCACAAATTTTCATTAACTGGGAATATTTCATTATCGGGCGTTCCACCCAATAAAACAAGGCCGGTATAAATAAACCGACATCGAGACAACTTCAGTTTTGATGGATGTAAATACAATATTTTAGGCTTCTAAACAGAAAAAATGAGAATCTATAACTCCAAATAAATCAAACAACTATATTTATTAAAGCAGATTAGCCCAATAAAATCAACAGTTTACATTTAAACGGAAAATCACCCCTCCAATAGAACAGAAACCCCTTTAAAATTGGTTAGTTCCGGTTTTTCTGCTACATTAAAATCCGCCTCAAAAAAAATCATGGAAGCACTAAAAATAATCTTTTTTTCTCGAAATGAAAAAACCTCTAATTCCTGAAGATTCTCCCTTTCTGGCCCACGAAACCCGGAAAACCAGATGGGCCATTCCATATCATCCCGAATGTCTCAATGCCAGGCTTGACCACCTGCTGGCAAAAAATCAGGAATACATCCAGGGGAAAAGAATTCTCGATGTCGGATCACATATGGGAACGTTCGCTTATGCGGCTTTAGAATCCGGTGCGGATTTTATACAGGGAATCGACACGGAAGAAAAAATGATTCGGTTGGGGCAGGAATTATTTCAGGAACTCAATATTGCGAAGGAAAAATATTCCATGGCCGTAGGCGATGCCCTGCAATATCTGGAGAATGTTGAGGAAGGAAGTTTTGACACTGTGCTTTGCCTGGGGATGCTCTATTACACAACAGAACCTTATCGACTGCTCAAGCTCATGTTGCGTGCGGCAAAAGAAACGGTGATACTCGACACTTTTACTGCGGCCTATGCTGCTATTCAAGGAAAAGACGCACCGCAGGTTTATGAAAGTGTAAATGAAGAAACACTAAAGCTTCCGATCCTTCTCACCGCGTTGACGCAACCCGGAAAAAAAGATTACACACTGCCGCATTCCTTTGATTACCGCAGCAAAGACCTCAGCCTGATCACATTACCCAGTGCTGAGTTACTTGAAATCTGGTTTCAGTCTCTGAACGCTCAATTCAAAAAAATGGACTGGTCGACATACGGAACCCGGCCTTGCACCTATCACGACTTGCTCACACCCGAGCAAAAAAAATCCTCCCACTGGGCCGATGTATATACCAGCGGTATCCGAGTTTCCTACTTGTTACACAAATCGAGATGAGGAAAATGCAAACGGCAGTTTAAAGTACTTGTCATCGCTGTAAACGGCAGTTTAAAGTACTTGTCATCGCTGTATAGGTTACGTAATTCGTTGATAAGAATTCGTAAAGTTTTTTGTTTTTTTTCTGCTTAGAACTGATGGATTCTACTCCTCCCCTCTCATGAGTGGAGGTTGGGAGGGGTGTGGATTTTCAATGTAAACTCACAATCCAACCCTCCCCTAACCCCTCCCTATGAAGGGAGGGGATATGAGGCCCTTGATTTCCTAGAGGATTAGAACGTATCAACGATAGAGTTTATTTGCCTCTGCTGCAACCTTACCGTGGAGATATAAAACCAGCCAGCGTTTGCCACTCTCCTTAACAATTCCAAATACAACATCTCGCAAAAGGATTCCCGGCTGTTTTTTCTGCAAAGTTCTATATAGCGTATGCGACCACTTGGCGATTCCACCTACCTGATACTTGTTCACCCATTCCAAAATCTTGTTTTGCCCAAAAGGAAGAGCGATGTTTTTCACTTGCGTCAATTGTGAGATTCGAATTTTTAAAATTTTATTCAACACCGGCTTCTGGCCCAATCGAGCTATCCCCTCCAGAGAGTCGGCCACAGACTTGAGCAAATCGCAAGCGCGTGCTTCGTAAATGGGTAAGGCAGAATCAGGAAGGTAGTGCCGGGCAATTTGATCTGTCAGCATAAAATAAATTTGCCCGACCTTTCC
>JAESTE010000081.1 GCA_016763735.1 Nitrospinaceae bacterium
CGATATCATTGTTAACAAATGGAGGGTTTACCACAACTAATGTATCTGTCCCTGTGTTAACGGTAAACGAGCTGGATACGATGGCTATGGCATCGTCATTCAATTTCACGGTGGCGGTGTCTTGAACAGTGAATTTTTGAGCAACCGTAATTATGTCATCGTTGTTGCCGCTTGTATCTCCTACCGTTGTCTTCAACACGGTGGTGTCTTTAACATTCATATTACAGAAATAATTATTGGCTCGAGGAATTAGAAAATTACTTCCATCCAGATGGTTCCCTGCATTGAAGTTCGGGCATGCGGCGTTTGGGCAACCGATGCAGGCGGTCAAGTCATTCACATCCAGATCTGGAACCATGTCGATTTCTCCTGACCCATTTGTTGGACACTCTACCTGCGGTGGAGGATTAGGAAGAGGTGGATCGATGAAAGAATTATTGTTGGTGTTGGTTCCAACACCCGAGCCATTGGCACAAGAGGTAGCGGGTTGCGAGACATCAATGAAAGGGCATTGACCGAAGCGCGGAATGAACCGCTGAATAGACCGCTGAGCCCCTTTATAAGTTCCCGTTGAAAGTACCAGAATATTATCCGCATCGTTTTGCACGTTGGCCGGGAAACTGATATCAAATTGCCCCCCGCCAAAAACATTGCTAAAATTATCACCCGGCGAAATAATATCCGTGCTCCAAGCTATGCTGGTTTGGGAGTCTGGAAAATCAGTACTGCAAGTGGCTTCTGTATTGAGAAGGCATCTCTCAACAAAGCGGATGCCTGCTTCGGCAATCATAAACGCATTGGTAGAAGTGTAAGTTAAAATGGCCCCCGACTGCTTTTGCCGCGATTCAGCGAGAAAGTTGAAAGCAATGGTGCCCATAATGATGATGCCCATTACAATGCCCATCAAGGCCGCCGCCCCGCGATCGTTTTTCAGAGGGTGTATTATTATTTTACTTTTAAAAAAGAGCTTCTTCATATCGTGCTACGCGGTCGAACACCCGCTTCCAGTCTGAAGTTGGTGCCATTGGCTCCGGCAAATGTCATTATAATTGTGTAATGATTATCGTCATTAGTGACCGTGAAACCTGTAACCTGGCTCGCCAAAGTCGTGGTTGTTGTTCCGGTGCGTTGGATGGTGTTGCCGACACGGCTATAAGTAATTGCGGT
Source organism: Nitrospinaceae bacterium (assembly GCA_016763735.1). Lineage (GTDB taxonomy): Bacteria > Nitrospinota > Nitrospinia > Nitrospinales > VA-1 > UBA8687. Next base: position 1,168 of record JAESTE010000081.1, read on the forward strand.
GGCTGAATCAACCGTCAAGCCGCTGTACTTTGTAAAACTGATGGTATTACTTCCTGCCGTTCCCGTAAGACTTATCACAGCCCCACTATTATTAGTGTCAATGTTGGCAACACGCAGTTCACGGACCAGAAACTCCATCGCCAGCTTAGCGTCATCCAGCAAGTCTTGTTGCCCCGTCACCAGACGGTTGCTCTCGGCGGCCCCAGTGATGAACTGCGTAGAAAACATGCCCATAACACCAAGCAGAACCATGGCGGCGATCATTTCGATCAAGCTGAACCCTGCCTGATTTTTAAAAGGCTTTGTCCGGTAAATAATCTTTTTTAAAAAGTCATTCATAAAATTAATCACTATTGCACAATCAGCGTTGTGAACGTCAGCGGCGACATGGCCCCATCGCCACGGCTGACAGTTAAAATTATTTTCGTTGCAAAGGTAGAAGTTGCAGCCGTATCTGGATCTGCGGCGTTCACCGTTGCCGCTGTGCAACTCAGAGAATAGGCACCCTCGTTGCCGTTGTTGCAGTCTGCGAGCGCATTGGCTTGAGTTTTGTTGGCCATCCGCTCTATTCTTTTCTGGGCGATGAAAGAACCCTGAACCGTGTATTCCGGGGTCTTTGTATCGCTCAACCCGGAAAACGGAATCATGATCGATGGCACGGCAATGCCGATGAGCACCATGGCAATGATGATTTCTATTAACGTAAAACCGCGCTCGTTATGAGTATGGCTTGTCATCATGGCACCGTCACCCTTCCGGTAAAACCTGCAACCGTTACGGTTTTGAGTGTGCCGCCAGCATTTAGAGTAACAACAGCCCCTCCATTTATTTCGCCGTGTTTATTGAAAGTAATACTAACGGCATCTTCTATGGTAACCCCTTGCGGCAACTCCCGAGTGTCCGCAGACCAAACCCCACTCGGGTCGGTGGGTAAATTATAAGATGTTGCGCCAGCACCAAATGAGATTGTAATGTTTTGATTCCGCGTCATCGCCAGTTCCTGAGTGTACTGGATGTCGGTCTGCACGGTATTCGCAACCAGGGTAGCGTTGATGGTGCTTTGGTCAAACATGGGGACGGCTACGGCAGAGATAATGCCCAGCACAAGAATGACGCTGACCATCTCGATCAAAGTGAAGCCTTTACTGTTTTTTAAGAACTTCATATTCATTACCGAAGTGTTGAACCGAATAAGTTGTTAATCATCCCAGCCATCAACCCTTCAATCGGGCGTGAGTGTGTATAAAAAAGAAGGAGTTTTAAAATCCACACCCCACCTAACCTCCCCTCATGAGAGGGGAGGAATTTATTAGCTCCCCTCCCTTCATAGGGAGGGGCTGGGGGAGGGTTGGATAGTATTTCCAAACTCACCTTGCCCCTATAATTATATGACTTCAAAAAAATGCTGTCAAAGAAGAAAAAAAACCTGAAAGTAATTAAAACCTAAAACCGCTGAAAAATCGCATGTTTTTAAATTTCAATAATTTACTTAAAATTTTTACTTGTGAGCCGTGTCTGCGACTCCTATAATTAAATGATAAAAGCTTATTTCCGACCCGTCAATAGATGTGATGCAATTGGGACATAATCGGGACGCAAGTGAAAAATTGATTTGTCATAATCAAAATGCGTAAAAGCTAAAAAAACAGGAGATCAACTTGTGTCTATAAAACGCCTTATCCTAAATCCCATTACCGCTACCACACTGGTGGCAATGTTCCTTGTTCTGCCCCTAAGCTTAAACATTTCTAACGGCCTAATGGTTGATGTCGCTGAAGCGAGCGATAAAGACAAGGATAAAGATAAAGATCAGGATTTTGATGGATTTATTTTTGACACAAGCCCTCTCAATCGCACCTTTGACTGCGCAGGACTCAAAAAACTGAAAATAACCTACGATAAAGATTTTACCGCTACCGAAGATGCACCGGGACCTAATATTAAGGTCACGGGTTCAGATAGCAACACTTGCACCCTGGTGATTTCCAAGGTGACTGGTAGCGGTACCACCAAATGTGGTTTTAAGCCGACAAAAACAGGCAACCTCCTGAATATACAAACCGCCAACAAAGATAACGCAACCAATTGTGAAATGGTGATGGATGTGATTGTGCCACGAAACACAAAAATTTTTGGTTGGAACAATGCCCCCATGGGTGATCAGGCAGACACCGGTTCTGACGATGACGACAAAGACAAAGACAAAGATAAAGACAAAGACAAAGATAAGGATAGTGATGTCGACCCAGACAACAAAGCGGATTGTGTCGCTAAGACTGGCATCTGCTCCAACCGGGGCACCGTCACCGTTCTGGGAATGAAAAATCTGGTCAATGTAAGATCTGGAAGCGGCTCGGTTCTTCTGGATGTGACTTCACCCAATGTCAATTTACTATCAAAATCAGGTGACCTGACAGGTCGTGGCTTGACCCAAACCGGTATATTCAAAACCCGAATTGGTAATGTTCGCGTGAAATATTGCAAGAAACCTCAGGACATTGGACAAAAGGTTTTGAATGTGCAGATTCTTGAATCCAATGGAACACTCGATGAAGACGGCGATGCGTTAGGCTCTGATGCCGATCTACAATTCCCGAAGGGTTCTGAAATGAAAATCAGAATTGGCAAAACTGCGGGTAAATACAAAAGTGATTTCACGCATGATGGAAGTGCCCAATTCAAAATTGCCGGAAAAGTAAAGCTGGGATATTTATTCATCAGCGAATACAATCTGCC
>JAESTE010000082.1 GCA_016763735.1 Nitrospinaceae bacterium
CCCCCCCCCCCGGCGGCTCGCGGGTCGACTATTACCTGTGGCGGTAGGCCGTCCGGTTGTTAAGGTTTTGGGATTCTGCTATGATTCAATTTCTGGCGCATTTCATAAAAAAGTTTTTATTTATATGTGTTTAAGGGCACTTTCTGGAAAATATTATGGGCGATGATAAGAAAGAAAGCTTATGGTATAGATTATGGGATCACCGCTCGCTGAGAGAAAAGCAACGCTTACAGTCATTTGTCCCTTATATTCTTTATGGTATCGCTGTTTTTTACGGCATTATTTATTTGTCCATTCTCAACACGATCAATCGGGAACGAGTAGGCACCACTGTTAAGACTTGGTTCGGCGGTGACAAAGACGAAGTCATTAAAGCCAGAGCGCGTGAAGAAAAAGAAATAAAGGATAGTTTCAAGGCCTTGCGAAAACGCGTCTCCGGTAGCCGCTAACCCACTAACGTGGGAGGCAATGAGTCAGGACGTTAAAAAATGGGGCCAATGAGTTTCTGGAATTCGTTTTTTGGAATAATTCTGAAAATTTTAAAATCAAAATGAAACGTTTATTATTTATATCAAATGGGTTGTATTTATTTTCTCTCAGCCTTTGGGTGGCAGGCATGTTTCTGCTCGGTATTCTTGTCGAGATCATGGTGAGAATAAACCTGAAAGATCAGAAGCTCGCGGCAAGCTCAATAATGAACAAAATCATGGATGTTTTTAACATCAATATCATTTATACCTGTATAGCGATCATGGTGCTTGCTGAGGTTATCAAGTTCCTCGCCGCAAAATACAGTGCAGTGGGCTATGAGCCACAGGTAGTGACCAAACGTCGTTACACGCGAGAAGTCTTCCTCGCAGTTATGATAGTCCTTGCTATTTATGTTGGAAGTGTATTGCGACCGGAAATGCATGCAATGGATAAACTTAAGAAGGCTAATCCTTCAGATCAGAAATTGCAGATTCAGTTTGACCGCTATCATAGTCAATTGACATGGTTGTACACCATCAACATGGTTCTGGGCCTGTCGTTGTTTTATATTCACGGTAAAGAAATGACCCGCTTCTCGATACAGCGAACAGAGAGCCGATAATTCCCAGGCCCCCATTTAATCCCTTGTTTATTTCTACTTCACTTAATCGAAACTTTTCCATACTTTTATTCTTGCTGTTGAACAGTGGGATTTTTTTATCCACAGCCTTCTCTGAAACGAAAGACCCTGAAGGCGTTAATTCAGAAGTAGAGCAGTTTTCAAATATGGCATGGGTCAAAGGGGGATCATTTGTTCGCGGGTCCAACTTTAAAGAGAATCAGGACACATTAAAATTGTGCCGTAGATATGACCGGGCCTGTCAACTGTGGTGGTTTTCCGATGAATTCCCCTTAAAGCTGGTTTCGTTAAAAAGTTACTGGATAGATATTTATGAGGTCACAAATAAAAAATATCTCGAATTTGTAAAAGCCACCGGTCATCGTCCCGCTTTGGACGATACTTGCACAACCGATTCTTGCTGGGAGGGGAATTTGTGGAAAGGCGATTCGTTTACCATGCTGATACGCAATCAACCCGTTACTCAGGTTGACTGGCATGATGCGGTTGCGTATTGCAAGTGGAAAGACAAGCGCTTACCCTCGGAAGCGGAGTGGGAAAAAGCCGCACGAGGCCCAAGCGGGAATATTTTCCCCTGGGGGAAGGGATCTCCTAAAGGACGCGCTACCTACAACAGGAAATGGAAAGGCATTGCAACGATGACTAGTGTTGGTAGCTATCCCAGGGGTGTTTCTATTTATGGGCTGCACGATACGGCCGGCAATGTTTGGGAATGGGTAGACGACTGGTATATGCGTACCTATTACAGTGTCGGCACAAAGAAATACCCTAAAGGCCCTGCAAATGGGAAGTACAAAGTTCTTCGTGGGGGTTCTTGGATCAACTTCCCCGATGCGCTTCGCAGCGCATTTCGTAGATGGAGCCAACCGGATGTTCGTTTCAATGATACAGGTTTTCGTTGCGCTAAAGACTCAAAACATTTTATTGAATAGAAAAACGAATGACAGACAAACCAAAACGCTCTGATGAACTGACCGACCAGGAGAGAGAGTTGTTAAAACCCTACCTTTCTGATGTCGATGCGAATGTGTTCACGCTTGCAAATTTGAACCCGGAAGTGATTGGCGGCGCTCTAGCCCGTTACAGTCGCGCTCCAACGGGATTCAAAGAAACCATCGTGCGCGAGTTTTTGAATCCGGATGGAACGCCCAATGATGTTAAAGGCTCGCAGATGGTCGACCGGGTGGTCAATAAGTTTGGTGATGAATCGGTGGCGGAACTGGCAGTGGCCCCTTTATGCATTGAAGAAATTTCCAACCTGATGACCAAGGTTATAGAAGATTGTCGCATTGGCGGCTCCCCTATTGAAGAGTCTACCCGCTATGTTCTTTACGATGTAAAAAAAAACGGCCGCTGGAGATACATCTGTCCAGATAATATTCGTGAGTCTGAGCTGGGTGAAAAATTTACAGGTAACATGGATTTCCTTTTTGAAACGTATGCAGAAATGGTCGAGCCTATGCAAAACCTGTTTCGCAAGCGTTTGACGAAAGAGGCATTTGAAATAGAAGTGGAGCGCGATGGTCAAATTCAAAAAGCCGGATTGTCGAAGTTGCAAGACGATAATGAAATCAAAGCACACCGAATTGCCTATAACTTCACCATCCGTAGCGCGACATGCGATATCATCCGTTGCATTCTTCCTGCCTGCACCCAGGCAAATGTCGGATTAGTAGGTAACGGTAGATTTTATTCAGGCCTGATAAGTAAATTGATGACGAACGATTTATCCGAAGCTCACCAACTTGCAGAGTCGATTCGAAAAGCGTTGAACACGCAAATTCCTACTTTCATCAAACGCGCCGACAAAAACACCTATGCCGCAGAAAACCATCGGGCCATGCGCGGGCTTTGTAAAGAAATTTTTGATTCGCTATCCATAGAAAAAACGGCAGAAGTGGTTTTGTTGGCAGATAAGGCGGAAAGTCAGCATATCAATTTACTGGCTAATATGGTTTTTCCTTATGTGCAGCATTCCACTCAGCAGATAAGAAGTGTGATCCAGCAATTACCAGATGAAAAGAAGAAACAGATTTTCTCTGCTTATATTGGATCGCGAAAAAGTAAACGCGACAGGCCAGGTCGAGCTTTGGAATACGGTTATCCTATCCAGTTCGATATTCTCGCTGGATTCGCCGAGTACCGCGATTTGCAACGCCACCGAATGCTCACTCAGCAAAGGCAGAACCTGGGAATTGAGTTAGGATATTCCCTGCCAGAAGAAATAGCAGAAGTAGGCATGACAGAAAAAGTTCAGGAATGTTTTGAGCGAACGGAGTCGCTACACCGCGACTTGAAACGCGCGGGGTTTCAGCAAGAGGCGCAATACGCAACATTATTCAATCATTTCATCCGTTGGAATATGGGAATGAATTTACGCGAGTTGGGTCACTTTGCCGAGCTACGAACCCAAAAAGCCGGGCACCCAAAATACCGGCGTACCACGCAAATGATGGCGCGACTTTATCTAGACCGTAATCCGGAAATGGAACCGGCTCTTAGTTTTGTGGATTATAACGACTACGATGGCGGCATCACTCGCGCCGACCAGGAAGCCCGTACCGCCCGCAAAAGCCTGATCAAAGGCATCTTCGACGACAGCGACTAGCGTCGCTGGCAATAGGTCTATTCTTTTTGCTGCGGTAACGAACAAAACAGATTTCAATAATTCCCCCTGATAAGGGGGATTAAGGGAGTTGCCTTGAAAAAATGATTACTTTTTAGACTTCTTCGATTTTCCGCCATCAACTTGACTGAGTTTCCGCTTGACGGTTTTCTGCTTGTCTTTGTCGAAGTCCACTTTCAGATAAACACTGTTGGCAAACAGTTTGTCAACAACAGCTTCTTTTTTCTTTCCCGCGAAATCAAATTTAATCTTATCTCCAACTTTCATATCTTCACCTCTTTAAAAAACAGGAATTACTCGAAATTGTTTACGAAGAAAATGAGATTAGAGGAAAACATATAAGGTGTCAAGCGGAGAACCTCTGTAGGCAATTTTAACTGGCTTTATCCCGCTTTCGATGGGTTCTGATAGTTGGGAATTTTGATCACTGGCCCTACGCCAAGTAGTGGCCCCACGACGAGTCGTGGAGAACCACCGTAGGTAATTGTTAGAGGCTATTCTATTGCTCAAAACTTCTATGCCTTGTACAATCTGAAAAATTATTTCAACGCTTTCTTAAAGAATTTAATGTGAAACCTTCCCTCGAAAAACCTTATGCAGAGGTAGCATTCAATCTGCCGATAAAAGAGGTTTTTACCTATAAAATTCCGCCTGAGTTTGCTGGAAGAGTTCAGGTAGGCATGCGCGTTTTTGTTCCTTTTGGAAGACGCAGAATCACAGGTTATGTTGTGGCTCTCACGGCGAAATGGGACAAGGATATCAAACTGAAATCCATTAGCGATTTGCCGGATACGAAGCCGGTGGTTGGCGAAGAAATTCTAGCTCTGACAAAATGGTTGAGCGGTTATTATCAATGTGCATGGGGGGAAGCGATTCGAGCTGCCCTCCCTGCCGGATTCGATGATGAAAGCCGGGAAGAGTTTTCCCTGACAGAAATGGGGGTCGATGCTCTACTGAAGGGTTCTCTTTCCAAACCAGCCACCCTCCTTTTACATTTTATTGGCGAACACCCCAAAGCCACTTCAAAACAATGCCAGAAAGGACTGGGCAAGAAATTCAGCGCCCATTCTCTAGCGAACTTAAAACAGGACGGATTACTCGCTTCCACTGAGGCTATTCATAAAAGCACTGTCGGTTATCAGTTTCTTAAAACCGCGCGACTGAAACCAGACTTGCCCAAGTCCGAGGAAATAGAACAACTGCTCAAACGTAGCCCCAAACAGAAACAGGTCTATGACCAGTTAATAAAAGGGGAAGTGAGTACTGCCGATTTAGAAAGACAGGTCAAGGGAAGTGCTGCCGCCCTTAGGAGTTTAAAAGATAAAGGGCTCGTAGAAACTTTTTCAAAGAAAGTCGAAAGAACATCGCATGTAGACACATCAAATCAACCTATCGGGCCTTCCTTGAAATTTACGCCGGAACAAAAAAAAGTATTCGTGGAACTGGATGCAGCCATTCGGAAATTGCAGTTTCAGACTTTTCTCCTGCACGGTGTTACAGGGAGTGGAAAAACAGAAATATATATCCGCTGTATCCAACAAGTTCTCGAGCAGGGCAAAACCGCGATCATGATGGTCCCAGAAATTTCTCTGACACCGCAGACGGTGGAACGATTCCGGCAACGGTTTGGTGATCGGGTCGCGATACTCCACAGCGGACTGTCGCAAAAAGAACGTTTTATCGAATGGAAAAAAATATATGACAAACAAGTTTCGATTGCTGTTGGTGCCCGTTCTGCTGTTTTTGCGCCGTTCGAAAATTTAGGGATCATTGTCATTGATGAGGAGCATGACGGTTCTTACAAACAGGATTCTACACCACGTTATCACGCACGCGATACAGCGGTGATACGCGCCCGTTCACAAAATGCTGTGGTTCTTCTGGGTTCGGCCACCCCTTCTTTGGAATCGATTCACAACACTCAGCTCGATAAATATAAATATCTCTCTCTCGGAAAGAGGGTGGGCGACCGCATGCTGCCCATTGTCAGTTTGGTCGATATGAGAAGAGAACGAAAAGAGTTTAAAAACTTTTCCATTCTTTCAGGGCAACTCATCGCCGCTATTCGCGACCGACTTTCAAGGAAAGAACAGATTTTTTTGTTTCTAAATCGGCGTGGTACTGCGCGGTTTGTCTATTGCCCCGACTGTGGGTATGTTGTCGAATGCAATCATTGTAGCGTCACTTTGACCTTTCATGGAAGTGAGGACCGTCTGCTCTGCCATTACTGTAATTTTTCAGCCCGTATGCCAGAGCATTGCATTGAATGCCAGAGTGAAGTGATTCGCTTCAGCGGATTCGGTACTCAAAAGCTGGAAGAGGAAACAATGAAATTGTTTCCCAAGGCAAAGGTCACCCGTCTTGATCGAGATACAACACAAAGCAAATCGGCATTTGCCAATATGCATCGCGATATGCACGCAGGCGAGATTGATATTCTCATTGGCACGCAAATGATTACCAAAGGCCACGACTTTCCCAATGTCACATTGGTAGGGGTGGTGGCTGCTGATGTTGCTCTGAATATTCCCGACTTCCGCTCCTGCGAGAGAGCATTCCAATTGATGACGCAAGTCGCAGGCAGGGCGGGACGTGGCAAGGTGCCGGGGAAAGTCCTCATCCAGACTAATAATCCCGATCACTATATGTTTGAGTTTGTTCTGGAGCATGATGTAAATGCTTTTCACGATAAAGAACTGAAACTCAGAAAACGATTGAACTACCCACCCTATACGAGAATGATAGCCTTGGAAGTCGTTTGCGAAAATGAAACACAAGGCCAAAATGCTATAGGGAAACTCAGGCAATCTCTTTCGCGTTCAGTTTCCAAAGAAAAATCGGTGGAATTGATCGGGCCTTCTAAAGCGGCGCTTTACCGGATACAAAATAAATATCGCTGGCACTTGATATTGCGTAGTGGAAATATGAAACAATTACAAAGCATTTTGCTAAAATGTCCTGAGATCAACGAGCCCAAAGCCTTCGGAAAAATAAAATTATCCATAGATGTTGATCCTCTAAACCTTCTTTAACCTTTACTCTAAAACTCCTTACATGAAATTATTTAGATCTGCTTACGACTGGGTCTTGCACTGGGCGGCAACGCCCTATGCCCTGCCTGCGCTTTGCGTTATCTCTTTTATCGAGTCATCATTTTTTCCTATTCCTCCCGATATCTTGTTGATCGCCATGACCGTTGCCGTTCCTGCATTGTGGATGCGGTTCTCTCTTTTTTGTTCCATTGCATCGGTGCTCGGCGGAATGTTTGGATATTTTATCGGCTATCAGTTTATGGATATCGTCGGTCAGCAGATTGTGGCGTTCTATCATTTACAAGAAACGTTCGATAAAATAGGCGGACTCTACAACGAGCATCAGGGCTGGGCAGTAGCCGCAGCCGGATTCACCCCGTTGCCTTACAAAATATTCACTCTTGCCGCCGGAACGTTTAAAATTGATTTTACGACTTTTGTTGCGGCTTCAGCGATCAGCCGCTCTGCGCGATTTTTTCTGGTGGGATTCCTAATCTATAAATTTGGTCCACCTATCAAGGCATTGATTGAAAAATATTTCAATTTATTCAGTATCGTGTTTTTCGTTTTGCTCGTGTTAGGATTTTACCTGCTAAAATTTGTGCTTTAACGAAGGGAGTTCGCATGAATGAGCATTGCGTTGTTTTTATTACCGCAGGGTCCAAGGAGGAAGCGGAGAAATTGAGCCGTGGACTGGTAGAAGAAAAATTAGCCTTCTGCGTCAACACCGTTCCAGGTATCCAGTCGACTTATCACTGGGAAGGAAAGATTCATGTCGATGATGAAATTCTGTTGATCGTTAAAACCCGTAAAGATTGCTATGAAGCCTTGGAGCAATGGGTGAAACGTAATCATAGTTACGATGTTCCTGAAATTATTTCCTTGCCCATTCAAAAAGGACTGCCTGAATATCTAAAAGCGATAGACGACTGGGTTAGCAGTTAATATGAGAACTGAAATTATTTTAACCCCCCTAATCCCCCCTTATCAGGGGGGACATTATTAGTTCCTCCCCCTGACAAGGGGGACTGAGGGGGTTGCCCTTTGTTTTATATAAAGGCGTCAATCTATGCCAAACTTCATTGAGAAAAAAGACTGGCAGATTTCTGAGAACCTCGCCGCCCCGGAGTCTGTCTACTTGAGACGGAGAGAATTTATCCAGGGTACTGCTTTAACCAGCCTGGCAATGGTCGGCGCATTATACGGATGCGGCCCTTCTACCGTCCCAAACACTCTCCCGGAAATTAAGTGGAACGAAACTGAAAAAGCTCTTTACCCTGCCAAACGCAATCCAGAATTTGAACTCGACCGACCCTTAACGGACGAAAAAATAGCGGGCACTTATAATAATTTCTATGAATTCGGATCAGACAAAATCGACCCCGTCCTTTACGCGCAAAAACTAAATACACGGCCCTGGACAGTGGAAGTGGGGGGACGGGTCAACAAACCAAAAACTTTCGATATTGATGATCTGCTGAAGATCATGCCAATAGAAGAAAGGCTGTATCGCCTTCGCTGTGTCGAAGCCTGGGCGATGGCGGTGCCGTGGACGGGATTTCCATTTAAAGAACTGTTAAAACTTGTTGAACCAAAATCATCCGCCACCTATGTCAAAATGGAAACCTTTTATCAGCCCTTCACCGCGCAGGGGCAACTGGCTTTTTGGGAGCCCTGGGCCTACACCGAAGGGCTGACGCTAGAAGAAGCCATGAACGACCTCGCGTTCCTGGTTACAGGAATTTACGGACATCCATTATCGAAACAACACGGCGCCCCCCTCCGTCTGGCGGTTCCCTGGAAGTATGGGTTTAAGAGTATAAAATCTATTGTAAAAATTGAACTCGTCGATTATAAACCCGCGACGTTCTGGACAACTTTGCAGGGACTCGAATACGATTTCACCGCCAATGTTGACCCTCGCATCCCTCATCCGCGCTGGCCGCAAAACCGCGAAAAGATGATTGGAACAGGAGCTATTCGAGCAACTCTTCCTTACAACGGTTATGGCAAATACGTCGCCAAAATGTATGGATGATGCTCATTTCTCGTCATTGCGAAGAGCCGAAGGCGATGTGGCAATCCAGAACCATTAAATAGCTACCTTCAAGTTGGATAATATTAAATCTGGATCGCCGGGCTCCTTACAGTCGCTCGCGATGACATGTTGAAGGGCTCTTGATGAAAAGAATTTCGTAGCCATTTGCAGACTGGAAAAACGAAAACAATTCAGTCATAATCAATTTATGAAATTAAAAAAAATAATTTACACATTCGCTGCTTTTGTATTTCTGATTTTATTTGTTTCGCAAATTCTGGAGGCCGCATCTGAGGAGACCTCTGTCGTTCAAACAAAAACAAAGATTTATACGGTCATTGAATTTGAATCGACCTTCATGAATCGCAGAAAGGAAGAAGTTCTGAAAACTCTAGGAGAGCCGGACAAAAAAAGCCAGGTACAAGGCAGAGAAACTTGGAAATACAGCCAAATCGTAAAGGATGTGGGGAAAGTGTGGGATCAAAACGTCATGTTCGATTTCGGTCGTGTGAATTATGTTTGGATAGATAACGGCAAGTAGTTTATTTCTTAAAAAAAGATTCGATTTGTGCGCCCATGAATCCTGCAATTGCACCACCTGTTCCTGCAGCCATGATTAGGATATCGCGATCCCCGGTTCGGTAGCCTAAATAAGCACCGATCAATACGCCCAGGCAAATAATCATCATAAAACGCCGACCGCCCAGCCAGCCGACAAAGCCGCCGATCACCATTCCCAAAAAACCAGCGATGACCATCAGTAATGGACTGTCCGTTACCAATCCGATCAGAATTCCCGTCGTTCCGATCAACGTCATTCCTAAATAGATTTCATTTTTGTTGGCAGGTTTTGGCATGCAAATATTGTATGGATAAAAGGGGTAACTCCTCCCCTATCATGAGGGGAGGGGAATTCAAGCCACCCATAAAACTCATGGGTTTGCTGGCTGCGTCAAATAAAAAAACCCTCTGAGCCCTCTTTTTCAGGAAGGCCGAGAGGGTTTATCTAAGTACTTATTTACAGATTCTTGAAAACCTCATCAAGGCTCTTTTTGGCATCGCCGAACAGCATCCGAGTATTTTCTTTAAAGAACA
>JAESTE010000083.1 GCA_016763735.1 Nitrospinaceae bacterium
GACCACTTTAAAAAGTTTAATTTTGGGAACCAATCCCATGGGAGTCAATCGGGATGCAGGTGAAACCATTGCTACCGCGTCATCCATCTGCACACCTAGCTTATGCCCCAGTTCCTTCCCGAGAATAATTTTGTCACGCCGAGGACCTTTAGACCCGTTCTTACTTCTTTTCAACATTGCAAGGTCACCCTGAATCAGGTTTTTTTCAAGATCAGAAACCATCGCTTCCCGGTCAGGGTCAACACCACGAACAACTACGCCCGAAGAGCTGCCTCCAAACGTCAGCATCACCTGATTGAGAATAAATGGGGCGGCGGCCTTGATCCCTTCGGTTTGCATTACCTTTTTCAAAACGGATTCATAATCACCCATTCCCGAGCGGGTGATATTGGTAACAACAATATGGCTATTGGTTCCGAGGATCTTATCGCGAAGGTCTTTTCCAAAACCCGACATAACGGCAATGACCACGATCAATGCCATCACCCCGAGAGCGACACCACCGACGGATATCCAGGTATTGAGTGAGATAAACTTTTGCGTACGCTTGGCTTTAAGATGGCGCAGGCTGACAAAAAGCTCAAAGGACATATATGGGGTGAATCAAGAACTGGTCCCTGATTCTTTTTTCAATTGAGGGAAAAGGATCACATCACGAATGGAAGGGCTATCGGTAAACAACATAACCAAACGGTCAACACCAATGCCTTCCCCAGCCGTTGGTGGCATACCGTATTCCAGGGCGCGGACAAAATCATGGTCCATCCAGTGAGCTTCGTCATCGCCGGCCTGACGCTCCGCTACCTGTCCTTCAAATCTTTTCTTTTGGTCGATCGGGTCATTCAACTCCGTGTAGGCATTGGCAATTTCCTTGCGACCAATAAAAAGTTCAAACCGCTCAACCAACTCCGGGTCGTCTTCCTTTTGCTTGGAGAGGGGTGACAATGCTAACGGATAGTCCGTAATAAAAGTGGGTTGAGACATTTTTGGTTCCACAAAATGATCGAACAGTTTTGCGAGAGTTTTTTCATGGCTGTCTTTTTTTTTCCAACGCCACTTTATTTCCCAGGGCAAATGCCACCGTCTTTTCTGGATCGCCCAGATGCTCCTCAGCAATGCCTCCAATATCAATCAAGGATTGTCGGAAGGTACAACGCCGAAACGGCTGGGAAAAATCAATCGTTTCTGTAACCGATTCACCATTCACAACGCTCGTATAGGGAAACTTGAAATTGTTTTCGGGAAAAACCTTTTCACAAATGAAACGAAAAAGGTCTTCTGTTAAATCCATCAGGTCATTGTAGTCGGCATAAGCCGTATAGAATTCAACCATGGTGAACTCAGGGTTGTGTTCAGTCGATATGCCTTCGTTACGAAAATTTCGGTTGATCTCGTAAACTCTTTCCATTCCTCCAACCACAAGGCGCTTTAGATAAAGCTCCGGCGCAACACGGAGATAAAGATCCATATCCAAAGCATTGTGATGTGTTTTGAAAGGCCGGGCCGTTGCACCCCCGGGGATAGACTGCATCATTGGAGTTTCGACTTCTAGATAATCCCGCTCATTCAAATATTCACGAAGCGCGGAAATAATCTTACTGCGCAAAACGAAAACTTTTTTAACATCCGGATTAACGATCAAATCCACATAACGCTGTCGATAGCGCAGTTCAACATCTTTCAGTCCATGCCATTTTTCCGGAAGGGGTTGCAGGGATTTGGACAGTAAAGTGACCTTGCTTGCAAACAGGGTCAATTCCCCCGTTTTTGTTTTAGACACTCTTCCATTAATTCCAATGATATCGCCGATATCAAACTTCCCAAATATCTCGTAGGCCTCTTCGCCTAAAGCGTTTTTATTGACAAAGATCTGAATTTGCCCGCTAGAATCCTGAATATTTACAAAAGTCGTTTTACCGTGTTTGCGTCGAGTCATAATCCGACCTGCAGCTATACAGGTATGAGCCTTTTCATCCAGTTCTTCTTTGCTACCCTCATTAAAATCCTGCACCAGCGATTGAATAGTGGTATCGACTTTAAACCGGTTTATGTAGGGAGCAATTCCCTTCTCTCTCAGGTCTGCAAGTTTTTCATGCCTGAGCTTGATCAGATGTCCTAATTCTTCCATAAGCGAAATTCAGTTATTTTTTTGAGTGATTATGATATGGGAAACTGGCTATTTTTGAATGCTGGAATAAGCCTATTATTATCTAGCAAACTCAGTAAATCGAGATTCACGAACTACAGTGACTTTAATTTCACCGGGATACGTCACTTCTTTTTCAATTCTCTTCGCGATATCGCGTGCGAGGATATTAGCACTTTGATCATCGGTTCCACTGGGTGTAACGATGATGCGAACTTCTCGACCCGATTGAATTGCAAACGTTTTTTGCACACCCTTAAACGAATCACCAATTTCTTCCAACTGCGTCATACGTTTAACATAGGTTTCCAGCATCTCGCGTCGCGCCCCCGGTCTTGATGCAGAAATCGTATCTCCCGCCGCCACAAGAACCGCGTACGGAGATTCTGCTTCACAATCTTCATGATGCGCCGCGATGGCATTTAACACAAAAGGATGTTCGCCATAGCGTTTAGCAATATCTACCCCTAAAGAAGTATGAGTTCCGTCGGTTTGATGATCGATGGCCTTACCAATATCGTGCAACAGCCCTGCACGCTTCGCCATGTTTTCGTTTAAACCGAGTTCAACCGCAATGGCTCCACAAACAAATGCAACTTCCTGAACATGTTCGAGAACATTCTGTGTGTAGCTGGTTCGATACTTGAGCCTGCCAAGCAGCTTGACCATTTCAGGATGCACATTATCAATCCCAACGTTCAGGACTGCCTGCTCTCCCGCTTTTTGAATCTCATCAGTCACTTCCTTTTTGCATTTATTGACAACATCTTCTATTCGGCCAGGGTGAATGCGACCATCAAGAGTTAAATGCTCAAGAGCCCGTCGCGCCACTTCCCGCCGAATCGGATCAAACCCGGAGAGCACCACCGCACCCGGCGTTTCGTCAATGATCAGACCAATTCCTGTTGCCTGCTCAAGAGCTCGGATATTGCGCCCTTCGCGACCGATGATGCGACCTTTGATATCATCACTGGGTAATTCGACCACAGCAACGGTCGTTTCGGCGATGTGATCGGAAGCCAGCCTTTGAACCGCCATGGTAATTAATTTTCGCGCTTGGTCATCAGCCTGCGATTTCACTTTCTCTTCAATCTTCTTTACTTCACGTGCGGCATCCATCTTAGCTTCATTAATGATTTTATTCTTTATCTCTTCCCGCGCTTTTTCCGCCGTGTAAGAACCTATTACTTCGAGATTTCTGAGCTCCTCTTCAACCAGTCGCTTGTATTCTGTTTTTTGCTGTTCGACCTCTTTATTATCCTCATTGAGTTTTGCGAACTGCGATTCGATTTCCTTTTCACGTGACTCAAATTTTGTGGACTCGTTTCTCAGGTCTCGTCCTTTTTGCTCAAGATTTCTTTCTTGATCACGAAGGCTATCTCGCTTGCTTTTCATTTCCTTTTCTAATTCGCCTTTTACTACCAACGATTTTTCCCGGGCTTCGATTTCTGCGGATTTCATGCGGCTCTTGACCTCTTTCTCCGCTTCGACGATAATTTTCTGGCGCCGTGCTTCCGCTTCTTTAATCTGATATTCCGTGAACATTTTCCGTAAAAAATAACCAATCCCGTACCCGATCACCAAGGCTAATAACATTCCCCCGAGCAAGGTACTGAAGTTTACTTTTATGGCAGTGAATATATGCATATAAAACCTCTTAAAGTAAACATACTGAATGTTTCCGGAAACCTCAGCAGTTTAACGTGTCTTTTTCAGTAAAAACCTTTTGCATCTTTTTATCCCACACATCTTGATGCAGGGAGTCCATTATTTGTAAATCGTAAGCGACCCCTAAACGTAAAGAGTTGCCCGGCAACTCCATAAATAATCTGTCATAATAACCGCCACCGAAGCCTATTCGCCCGCCGGAAGAATCAAATGCCAAGCCTGGCGTTACAATGGCATCTATTATAGTCGGTGAAGCGGCAGGAACCCCGGAAGGCTCTCGAATTCCAAAAGCATTGATATGGAAACCTGTTTCCAGACTTTTGATCTCGCAGATTTCCAGTTTATTTTCGGTTTTTATGATCCGTGGAACATAAACTGTTTTCCCAAGCTTCAAAGAGCGTGCGATCATAGCATCCGTGCGCACCTCTTTTCCAAATGACAAATAATATAAAACAGGGTCACGACGCAAAAAATCTTCGCAGGAAAACAGGTTTTCTTCGATCTCTCTGCTAAAATCAACAACCTCATCCGATGTCAGATCATTTCTGCGCCGGATCATCATCTTCCGGACGGCCGCTTTATCCATTTTTGGAGTA
>JAESTE010000084.1 GCA_016763735.1 Nitrospinaceae bacterium
AACTCATACGTTTTCCATTCCTGACCATCATTGCTGCCCTTTATAAAAATTTCCGGACGCGAAGTGGTCATCACTGCGAACAGGCCGTACTGGTTAACGATGTGGAATGGACGAATGGTGTTCACCGTTGATATAAAGACAGAGGGATAACTCACCGGACTGACAAAAAGAGGAATGATATATAAAAGGATGCTGATCGCCAGCACCCACTGCCCCATTCCCTCGACAAACCACTTTTTCCATTTGGGTATATGGCTTCGGGTTTCCTTAAAATTCATTTTCCATTTTTCCGGGATGCATTTTCTGAGTTGCGCATCATCGAAAAGTAAAATGCAAAAGGCAATCGTTAGAATGTTAAAGAAACAATAGTTGCCTGTTACTAGAATCAGCAACTGAAAAAATATTAAAACAGAGGCTGCCACATAACGAATTCTCCCCGGTCCAAAAATTAGAAACGGCACGCCCAACTGGATTATGAAAACCGCGATGACCGAATACTCCTGAAACCCCTGCGGTAGCTGATGCGCATACCAACCTATCCATGTTGGCAGGGGTTGTGTTTCATAATGATATAAGAGTGCGGAAAGATCTTTCCATGTTGGATCTCCACTCGCCAGTTTCACCCATCCAGATGTGAACATGACGCGGAAAAGCAGAAACTTGAAAAGCAGAAGCACCCAAGGGGATGGCGGTGGCTCATTCGCCAATTTAGGTCGCCATTTTAGCGGTGCCAGAAAAATGGCCAGGAATCCTGTTTCCAATAACAGAGTGTCCCATTGGAATCCGAGAAACTGCTGGCCCACATTGAACAGGGAGAGGTAAAACAGCCATAATATGAAAAGTCCAAGCGCCGGGGCTATGCCTGCCATGACCAGAAGTGAGATCGCCGCCCCAGCCAGGCAGATGAATTTTAAAAATCCGTCACCCGCTTCCAGCCAGAACAGGGTGGGTAGTTTCCAGACCCGTTCTGCCCCCATTTGCGATTCCACTTGCTGGAGGAAATTTTGCGCAGGAAGAATGCCTTCCTTGCCAATCAAACCTTCAATTTGACTACCAAAAGAAGAGAAAGCGATGAAATAGACCAGCCCTAATATAACTAGGAACAAACGCCTTGTCAGGTGCCAGGTCGGGCGACCTAGGGCGGTTCCCCAAACCCATCGAGTCAGAAAACTGAAAAAATCTCGATTGTTTGCCACCTGGCGGTATGCCCACTCCGATATTGGAGCAAATCCCGGTATCTTTTCGTAGGCCCATAGCGGCAGTTTGTGCATGGAGGTAGCGAGGGCCTTAAAAACCCCTTTTGCCCCGGAATCATAGGTCCCATCTGGATATATCAGGTATATCGCTGAATCAAATTTCTCTGGGGCAATCTGAGGATATTGGGAAGCCGCTTCCTGAGAGGGTTTGTAGACCACCTGGTCTTCGGTAATATGCTGCCAGCGGTGCACCCAGAACGTGCAAAATCCGCATGCTCCGTCATAAACCAAAACCGGTCGCTGATCGTTAATATCCAAACTATCCCCCAAAAGATTTTCTTCCATTATACCTGCTATTTTACAGCTATTTGGGCTCAAACCCGAGTCGGCTGATCCTCTCTATTTTCTGTCAAAAAAAGATTAATAGTTTCGGGCGGTTCGGGCTTGCGTTCCGGCCCGACCTGATATAGTTTCTTTAGTTCTATATTATTTTCAGGAGCTTGTTTCTCTATACGCGCCTGAGCGTTGACCCCAATTTCCCAGGAACGATTAAATGGTAGATTTTACGCGTGAAGAAGTTGAAGCTGCTATAGAAGAATATGCTGCAACCCTCGTTGAGGAAGAAGACGAGTTCGTCGATGACGATGAAGAGGAAACAGAAGAGTCTGAAGAAGAGTCTGAAGAAGAATCAGAAGGAGACGAAGGAGCAGAGCCTGAAGAAGAATCAGAAGAAGAATCCACTGAAGCTTCCGAGCCTTCAGAAACTTCTGAACTTTCTGCTCCCGAAGAAGAACTGGAAAAAATAGACGATCCCAAAGAAATTTTTGAAGGTAAAGATTTATCGGGCTTGGATTTATCCGGAATCGATTTTATGGGTATCAGCTTAAAAAATACCAACCTGAAAACAACTAATTTATCAGATAGCACCCTGTAGAACTCGAATATGGATCAAGTTAATCTGAGCGAAGCGAATTTAAGCAATGCTGAAATGGAGAATGTAAGCTGTCTGGAAACAACCGCTACAAATGCTAATTTCACCCTGGCCAACCTGCAAGGTGCAAAGTTTCTTGGTAGCAATCTTTCTGGCTCCAATCTCGACAGTGCCAACTTAAGAAAATCTATATTCCTCGAAGCCAATCTCTCAAAATGCAACTTGAACGAAGCCGATCTCAGTAATTCAGATTTCTCCCGTGCTGATATGAGCCACTCCACCATCGTCGAGTCCAATCTAAGTCGTGGCCGTTTCAATGGAGCCAATTTTGAGTCAGTAGATTTTACCGATTCGCGCCTGAGTATGGCTGTCTTTTTTGAAGCAAATTTTAAAAATGCGAATCTGAACCGGGCTCAAGTGAAGGGTGCCAAACTTGCCGGTGGCACCTTTGAAAATACTAGCCTGCCTCGCGCAGATATTACGGGAGCTGACCTGACCGATGCAAAATTTCTGAACTCCAATTTAAGTCGCGCCAAATTAAACGGAGCTATTTTACGCAGAACCGATTTAAAAGGATCCGACCTGTCTGAAGCCGATTTGAGTATCGCCGATTTAACGGGTGCCAGCCTTACAGATGTAAAATTGATCGGTGCAAATATGGAAAGAATCAAACTCAACCAAGCAAAGTTGCCAGGGGCAAAGCTATGTGGCGCAAAAATGAACAAAGCAAAATTGGCGCAAGTGGATCTATCAAAAGCCGACCTGAGCGGTGCCAACCTGACAGGAGCCGATCTCACAGAATCTAATTTACAAGATTGTGACTTGAGCCGCGCAAACCTCACTGAAGCGATTTTACAAAAAGCCAACTTGAAATCCGCTTTCCTGATAGGTGCAAATCTACAAAAAACAGACTTGACGGAAGTGAACCTGGAAGGGGCTAATATCGCGGGAGTAAAATTATGTAAGGCTAACTGCCAAAAGGCCAACATGAAAAATGTCGATCTTCAGCGCTCTGACCTGGAGCATGCAGACTTTACCCAGGCAGACCTGACAGGATCAAATCTTACCGGTACCAAGCTCGGAGACGCTCATTTTAAAAATGCCAATTTAACAGGGGCTGACCTGAGTCTGGCAGATACTACCGATACCGATTTTTCAGATGCGAAAGGTTACAATTCCTGAGATACTGCTATGTACAAGAAAGCGTTTACAAAATGAATGACCCCGCCGCAAGCGGACGAGGTATTCGACAACGATTTTTATTTAAAATGCGTGGCAAGCCACGGGAAATTAAACCCACTTTGTGGGATTAAAATTCAATAATTTTCAATTCCTGTTATGAATAAAATAATTTTCTCTCTGCTTACTCTTATTCTGGCACTCAATGTTGCGAGTCCTGCTCTATCTTCTTCTTTCAAAAGTAATATGATTAAGGGAGTCAAATTCCTTGATGACGTTGAAGAGGTAGAATGGTACAAGGTCGAAGGGAAAAGCCTGATCATCGGTTGGAAAGGGGTTCCAAAGTACCTCCGACATACGAATCGTAAAGCCGCCATACGCGGCAATATAGCAACCGGGCGCGAAATACACGTTTGGGCCGTACGCCATACGCAGAAAAAATGGCAGGTGGGAAGTGGAAAATCCTACATTTGCTTTGTCTCAGCCATTAACGGCAGGGTCAAAACTGGGAATTGTAAACGTTAATTTTTAGTTCCACAAAGTGTGGTTTAATTCCCCGCGGCTTGCCACGCCTGTTAAATAAAAATATTTTTTGGGATATCCCGTCTGCTTGCAGCGGGGTCGTTCACTCCCTTAAATGATTTTTTGCATCTAAACAATTTTTGCATCT
>JAESTE010000005.1 GCA_016763735.1 Nitrospinaceae bacterium
AATCATTGTTCCCACCCTCAATGAAGCACAGGGTTTAAACGAAACTCTGACGCAAATACAACAACTCTGCCCGCACGAACTTGTTGTCAGCGGTGGTGGAAGCGATGACAACACTGTGGAAATTGCCAAAAAGTTCACCGAACATGTAGTAAAGGGTCCTGCCGGGCGTGCGCTACAAATGAACGCAGGGGCGCGAATCGCCACCGGGGATATTTTCCTTTTCCTTCATGCCGATAGTCGCATCGAGCCTGCCAGCTACGAAGAAATGCTGGCTTCCTTGAAAAGTTCTGAAAAAATCGGCGGTGCCTTTTCACTTTGCATTGATTCCGATAAATGGTCTTTACGATTGATTACCCGGTTGGCAAACCTGCGCTCGAAATATCTGGGGATGGCTTATGGAGATCAGGCCTTCTTTGTGAGGAATCTGATCTTCCAGCAGATGAACGGATTCTATGAGTTCCCTATTTGTGAAGATCTCGACTTCTTCAAGCGGCTGAGAAAATTGGGGCCGGTAATTCTTCTCAAGGAAAAAGCCCTCACTTCTCCGCGCAGATGGATGCAAGAAGGTATCTGGTTTACAACTTTAAGAAACATCCTCATCGCGACCTTGTTCAAACTGGGGTTCCCACCTCGCATCCTGACAAAATGGTACCAAGCTATCCGCTAACCGGGCCACGCCCGGTGGAAATAGATCTATTCCCGTAAAACTGAAAAAGGTTTTTGAGCTTTTTACTATAGGTTCGCTAACATTACCTCCTCGCAAGGGGTGGTTGAGGGGCATTGGGTCAACATTTTTTAGAGCCAACTATATAAAGAACCTGTCCAAACTAACGCTCAAACCTTGCAGTATAGCGTTATGACCCTTCACCTTCCTCATTTAGAGGGTTTTAGTTGAATCAGAGGGTGGCAGTCCATATAATTAGAAAGAACTAATACTCAATCAGGACATATTGTAGAAAATGGCTAAAAAGAAATCCAACAAATCTAATATAAATAAAAAGCGTATCTCTACCATAGCTATGGCTATTTTTGTCTGCGTGGTGGTGGCGGGAGTTTATGTTGGCACCAAACCTTCAGTAAAAGTTCAGCCTGTAGCACCGGCGACAGGGCTATTGATCGAGACTCGTCCAATTTTAACCGATGCCGTTTTTACAGGAAAAGTAGCGGAGGCTTATCGAATTGCAGCCGAGATACCAAAGGTACTGGACAGCCTGTTTTGCTACTGTTACTGCAAAAAAAATCACAACCATAAAACATTATTGACCTGCTACACTAACAAGCACGGTTCTAAATGCGATATTTGTCTGAATGAAGTTTTTTACGCCTACGATTTATACAATCAAGGCAAAACCCTGGACGAAATTGTTATTGCTGTAGACAAAAAATTCTATCGCCCCTTTCGCCGCACCTGAGCAATTACAAAAAATACTTTTGCTCTGTTCTTTATTTAAGGTAAGGAACCGGAATAAAATTCTAAATAACTAAGAGTTAAATAAAAAAATGCAAAACGTAGCGCAAGACAAACCTATAAGCATCTATATTCCCTACACCTTTTTGGTAGCGGCACTCTTATCGGTGTTCGTGGTGTCCCTCAACAAGGTGGAATTAAAACCCTTCGAAACCGAATATCCGGCGGAAGCTTTTATATCTCCCGAATTTGAGCTACCCACTTTAGCCGGCGGAAAAGTAAAACTTTCAGACTACCGAGGTAAGGTGGTGTTTATAAATTTCTGGGCCACCTGGTGCGGCACCTGCGAAGTCGAAATGCCTTCCATGGAAAAGCTGTACCGCAAGTTCAAAGATCATGGATTCGAAATGCTCACCATAAGTGTCGATAAGGATCAAAGCCTGATCGAACCTTTTATGAAAAAATTCAACCTGACCTTTCCCGTATTGCTGGACCCGGAAAACATAGTTGCAAAACGAGTTTATAAAACCACCGGTGTGCCAGAAACATTTATCGTTGACCGAGAAGGGCTCATCCGACACAAAGCCATTGGCCCACGAGACTGGGCCAACGATGAAACACTGGAAGCTTTCACTCAAATGATAATGGGAAGCTGATTATGAAGCGATTCTCCTTGTTGATCTTAGCTATCTTTATTTTTGTCGCACAAAATGCGATGGCGCATAGTGGGCATAAAGAAGAATCGCCAACCGTTCCAATCGCAGAACTGTCAGATCCCATGTATGCCGCTGAAGAGAAAGAGTCGGACCCTTTTGGCGGTTCTAAGCTATTCTCACCTTCCGACCTTTTCATGCAAGACGAAGTTGTTGCCGACGAACCTGCCGCAAATGAAGCCATGAAAATGGTAGGCCGCCACAACGAAAATGCCGACCACAAAATGCCTGAAGTGGAAGCGGCTAAGATAAAAGTAGTGGAAACATCGAGCAAAGGTTACGGAATCGCAGCAGGCATCACATTGTGTGCCGGTCTTCTTTTTGCAGGACTGACCTTCACTCGACCAGGAGAGTAACGCATGGCCAACGGACTTACAAAAATTTTACAAGACCGACTGGGCATCCATCTACTCGAATACGACATCCCCGAGCACTCCAACTCCATAAAATATTCTCTCGGCGGGATGACCTTATCAGCCTTCGGAGTTCTGGTAATCAGCGGCATCTTGCTGGCACAATTTTTCATTCCCGATCCGGAACGGGCCAACCGAAGCCTGCAATACCTTACAGATCAGGTTTATTTGGGCTGGTTTCTACGCGGCATTCATTTCTGGGCCGGAGAGGTTTTAACGGTCACCATGACACTGCACGTCATCCGCGTGTTCTTCACGGCATCTTATAAAAATCCGCGCGAGATCAACTGGCTCATCGGAATTGGAATAATGCTGATGATGGTCTCTCTACTATTTACCGGTACCGTTCTTAAATGGGATCAGGAAGCTTATGAAGCGTTGGCACATTTTCTTTGGGTAGCAGAACAAATGGGTGTCTTCGGTCTCCCCCTCACTGAAGCCTTTGCACAAGGAGTTCCTCTTTTAAATAGAATCTATATGGCACATATTTCTCTGCTGCCCATCATCGCTATAATGATGATCGGACTGCATTTGTTCTATATCAAATACCACAAGCTATCGCAATTGCCAGATGCAACGAAGCCTGCTAAAAATATTCCCTTCACGCAACACATGGCTTATTTGAGAAGATCCGGAGCGGGAATTTTCCTGCTAATTTGTCTGCTTGCACTTACTCTTTCACCGCCCTTGGGAGAAGAGCCAGTGCTCGGCCTCGAAGTCACCAGACCTCCGTGGCAATTTGTCTGGATATATGCTTTGGAAAATATATGGGTGCCTTTTTTGATCGTAGCACCTCCGATCATCATCGGATTTTTAGCTGCCATACCTATTGTCGACCAGAACAAAGAACGTTATTGGAAAAAGCGTCCCCTCGCAATGATAGTCCTGATAGGCTTCATTGCAACATTCGCCGCTCTTATCATCTGGGGCACCGTCACCACCATGACCCACTCCATGTAACCACCACTCGGCGTGGGGCCTATAGGTCAAAACTTTTATAGCTATACTATAACCATCAAGCTTCTGGATATAGATTTTTATTGTAAAATTCTTTTGAGGGCCAAACTCCTCCCCCTGACAAGGGGGATTGAGGGGGTTTTTAAATGATTCAAATCGAAATTCTAACCAAAAAAGATTGTTGCCTGTGTGACGATGCGAAAGAAATTATCGAACGTGTGTTACCCGATTTTCCAGCAACACTAACGATGGTCGATATTGAATCCGATCCTGACCTTTTTGAATCTTATAAAGAAAGAATACCGGTGGTGCGTCTCAACGGGAAAGAGAGTTTCGTTTTCAAGGTCCACGAAACCACCTTAAGAAAAAAAATCGAAGAACTGATTGAGGAAACATAATGGTAGAAAAAATTGCACTAACGGAACAGGAACTTGAAGACAAGCTAAAGGAAATGGCACCCAAATGGAAAACCGGCAAGAACGAAAAAGGGGTGCCTTATATTCAGCGCGTGCACCACGCTTCAAAGTTTATGGAAGGGATTGAATTTGTCGGAAAGGTAGCGGACGCCGCTGAAGAGAACAATCATCATCCTGACATTATTATCAACTACAAACGTATTTCTATTCGCTATTGGACACACACGGTAAGTGGTGTCACCCTCGCTGATGTGCAGATGGCACAGAAAATTGACCCACTATTTTAGAATCCACTAGCAGGTTGAATGAGATGTTCTAAATCACCCCAACCCCTTCTGCGAGAGAGCTTTGCATAACACCTCCGCACGTCTTCGCGAGCCGCAAAGCGGCGCGGCGATC
>JAESTE010000085.1 GCA_016763735.1 Nitrospinaceae bacterium
AACCACAGGTACGTACCAGGGTTCTTGTACGTGCCGCCAGCATTGAAGAAGGCTTGGATGTACTCGCCTCCGCCAAATTCTTCAGTGTCGATCATATCTGAACCTTCTTGATTCAGATGACGTCGCCACTGATGGCCGTCCAAATTGAACATCTGGTTTTGTTCGTTATGAGCACCAAAGATATTGATCATAACGTTATCCCCTGCATGGGCTTTCAGAGTTGGTGTTGCAGGATCTTGATCTGCAGCAACACAAGCTGTGAACATGTTGCCAAGTTCACAACCCTCATCTTCCCGATAGAGCCAAGGCTCCAGGCGATAGTTAACACCTGTCAGGCCCGCTACGTTTTGCAGGTAAGGCATGAAAGATGTACCGATGATATTGTCCTCATCCTGGAAATACAGTGCGAAATCCCTGTAGTTCGAGAGATGTGAATTTTCAGGGTAAGACTTGTCGATGATAACGTCCGCTTTCCAAGAATTACCGAGAGATATATCTTTCCCGGTTTCAGGATCGCGATACACCGAACCACGTGGGCCGATGATGATGCCACCGAACATACCATCACGAACGTTCGTCGTCAGGTTACCGAAGTCCCAGATCAACGCGCCATTGATTTTGAAACCAGGATGCGCGTAGTACTCGTAGTTCTTCGATTTACCCGGAGCAACCGTCTGGTCGCCTGGGTTATTCCCAACGTTGATTCCCTGAGAAGTCAGAGGATCGAACGCCATATTGTTAACATGCATTGAAGCATTGCCCGCTTTCAAACGGTTGGTCAATTTGATTTTGACACAATCGCCGATGTTGGCACGCAAGGTCAACGGATGTGGCATATGCCCATCTGTTGCGGCTTGCTTGGCTTCACCTTCGAGAGCAAAGATTTTACCCGCAGCATTTGCGAGTAATAACTTACGCTCAAAGTCGACCTCGATTTCACCTTCCGTGTTGGCGTTGAAGTTCAACGCTTTATCAATCGCTACAACACTGAAGCTTTTAACCGGTGCGCCTTTCGGACAAAGAACTTTCTTAACTTTCTTCTTAAATCCTTCGTTGCCCGGAAGCACTTTCAGGTCTTTTTGCAACTCATCGTGTACGCGGATGATACCCCACTCTCCTTCAGACAACTTAGAAGTTCTGCCGTCGTAGTAGAGATAGTCACCTGCCATGCCCTGATAACCACCTGCAGTGGTTGCCAAGTCATAACGTTCCGCAATACCAATATGAATCGTATTGGTAACACGTGAATCTTTGTCGTAACGCTCAGGGCGGTAGCCATGACCGGATACAACAAAGGTGTGTGTTTCATTTTGCATACCATGAAGGAGACGGAAAACAATATTGTCCCCTACATAAGCACGTAACATTGGAGTTGCAGGCTCACCGTGCACTTTACTATCGAACAACCTGGACGCGTCTTTATTATTCAAAAGACGTGAAGCCAAGGAAGCAGCACGGAAGTTGAACCCACCGCCAGTTGTATGCGTTCCGCCATTGAGATGCGGGAAAGCAACTTCCAACATATCCGAAGGCATCTGGAAGGAAATCGACTGACCGGCAGCAATCGCGTTTTCACGAGTTAGCCCGGCAGGATTTCCTGCAGTAACCAGCTGTGCCGTATGTGGAACAGTGTCATGCAATTGCGCAACAAGCTCGCGGAAGCTACCATTTCGGCTATATGCGAAAGGTTCGGTTCCATGAATGTCGGCAACTGGACCACTGCGGATCTCCTCACCGGTTTCCGGATCGTGATACGTAGAACCCCAAGGCTCAACGATGGTAGATCCGATTCCGCCATGCGGCCAGGTGGTCGCACCAAACGCATGATCGTGCCAGAAAACCAGCCCAACATCTGCATCTACCCACCATCGGTAACGCACATACTCGGTGGTTACAATCTGGTTAGCTGCATGAGCATGAGTCATACCCTCACTAAAGGTGATGGTGTACTTACCATCTTTAGCTTCACCTTTGTTTGGATCAGGTGTGATGTTAGTGATCCAGCGTGCGTCTTTACCATTAGGAACTTCGATACCAACAATGATATCAGCTCCAACATGGTAGGTCGGCGAACCCTTAGCCATTTGAATCTCGATCTTCGTGTCGCCTGGCTTCGTCGCCTTCAACAACTTGGAGTTCATCGGCATCGGCATACTGACATGATGACCGTCTTTCATCTTCTTGGTGAACTGCGTGTAAGACCTCATGGACTGGTCATAAGAGAAACCAGTGATAACACCATCTGAAGCCTGATTGTCAAACTGGAAGAAATGCGGATGAATATTCACCTTAGACATTTGGAAGTTGGTGAAATCATCATCATCCCATTCACTGGACAACAACACATCAACGCAGTCATAAACGTTGGCACGAATGACAAGCGGAAAAGCCTTTTTAGGATCAGCTTTAACCTCTGCCATTTCTTCATCAATCACATAGATCAAACCATACTTATCCACGATAGGTGGTGTTTTACCAACCGCTGGGGATAACTCGATCGGAGTGTTGATGAAATGCAGATTGTATTGCTTACGTCCTGCACCTGGAGGACAAAGGCTCCATCGCCCTTGCTCACCTGGTTTTGCAGGTGCACTGCTTTCAACATTGACGGGTCCTCGACCACTACCAGATTCAGATTTGGTAATGATGTCTGTATCCGTTCTCATATGGAAAGGCTCCAACCAGGGAGCGCCACCATGGTGTCGAGCAAACGGAACACGCTTACCAAAATGCGGATTCAAATGCGGCCAAGCAAGTTTGCCGTGTTGGTCAAACATGATCGGATGTCGTTTGCCTGGATGTGGAGATTTATACTTAGGCCATTCGATAATGGTTTCACGCTCAGAGAGTACCTGATTGCCTTTCCAGTCGTAATCCCATACAGAACCATCATAGGCTTTGATCTGTTTGATTGGATCATCATAATGCCCAGGCTGCCCCTTTGGAGGAAGCATGTACTTAACCCAGTCTTTAATGTTAACGGTTGGATCATCTTTCGACCAATCGCTTTTACCCTTATCAACAATGTGAAACTTCTTACCAAACCAGTCCATGGTTCTACCAACCAGCTTGTCTGAAGATTGTCCATGAGGAATGCGTCCCACACGATCAGGAAGTTCCTTAAGCGGGCGCATAACATCGGTGCTACCTGTAGGATAATTACCGTCCTGCAGAACGTTATAAACTCTCCAATATCCCCACATGCCTGCAACATAGTGATGTGCTACATGGCAATGGAACAAGAAGTCACCTGCCAGGCGTTGACAAAGACCAGACCCACACTCAGTCTCAAGATCAACAACTTCAGATGGACCAATAACTTTAACGTCAACACGGTCGGTCGTAGTACGAACAACAGGATACTTGACGGGGCCATCGTAAGCCGCACTGATGAGGTTGGCGATTTGCACTTCCCGTTTTGGGGAACGCGTCCAACGAATAGTACCACCATGTGGATGATGTGAATGGAACACTTCACCACCACCATGGATCAAACGGAATTTTGCCGGATCGCCCAAATAAGAACGGGGAATCGTGGTCGGTGCATCTCCGAAGGTATAAGAACTATAAGCCAGTGATTCATCTTCGAAATGAAACTTCTTTTCTTGAACTGCCAAATTATTAATACCAAATGGCTCAGAGCGGAAGTTCAATGCTCTAGCAGAAGGACGATAAGCGTCTGTCTGCGGATCGCGCTGAGGAATCATTTCACCATGACGATTCAAGGGACGAAAAGATTCATCGCCGACTTCGTGATAAATCAGACCGAATTCACGAAAATCTCTTTCATCATCATTCACGATCATAGCCATCCAGCCGCTTTCCAGCTTTTCGCCGGTCCAAGGATCGAGATAACGAGAACCTTTAGGCTCTACAACCATGGCACCGATCAAACCGAGAGAAGAAGGATCACGACCCGCATGGTTTTGAATCATGTGTCCGCCCTCTTGCTCATCAATAGGAATGTACCACTCGTATTCCTGTGTTTCGCCAGCAGGAACAATTGCACCAGGGGTAGCAGCCGTATCAGGCTGACCTGTAGAGCTGATGATCATTGCAGAACCATTTACCTGAAAGCCTGCATCTTCATCTTCTAATTGGTTGGTGAATTTAATACGTAAGCAGTCGCCCTGATTTGCACGAATCATAAACGGTTGGATAGCATCTCCCTGAAGTCCGTTAGAAACAGCACCCGGGTCCAACGCGTCTTCACGAGCTGCCGCATTCTTTTCTTCTTCAGCTCGAACTCTAGCAATGTCCCTATCCAGAACATACATATAGCCCGGGTAGAAGTCGCCCCATTGATTCAGGGTGATTTCTACGTTAATGGCTGAGACTTCGTAGGTTTTTGTAGAGGCGTTGCTCGGACAATGTGCGCCTCTGTATACCTTGGCCGCAGCTTCCGTAGGGCCAAGCAAATAACTTTGTCCCAATTGATGACCCGCCCAGGAATCGTGGAATCCGCCGCCTGCCGAAGCGGGACTGGCGTGTTCCTTGAGCTTTGATTTTAACTGATCCATAACCCTCATAAAGGTTTGGTCCAGCTTTTTTTGGCTACCTTCCAGCCCACTCATAACATCTTCATGCTCGAGTTGCTGATCCAGCTTTTTCAGCCAATTGGGTCTGTCAACTGCTGCGTTTCCAGAGTCATGACTGCCATGCGAATGGTCGGTCGAAATTGCGCCAGCGGGAACAGAAAGTCCCAGGCTCAATAACACGACCGCAAGCGCATACCAGCTTTTCCACCCTTTTTTGACACGAATCATTATCTACCTCCTAGTAGAGCGTCTAAAAATGGACAATAAAAAACAGTGATACGTAATGTATTTTTTTGGTAATTGTGTGGCCTTATCCACCCCTTTTGGCGGGCCACAATCTATTAACTCCTTATAATCAAAGGCTTATATATAATATTAAAATAGAACGGAATAATCCCTACGGGTACTGACCCCGCATTTCGGGTGGGCAACTTTAACAAATTTAATTTTCCCTTACAAGCCCCAAATGGATTTTTTTATCATCTCTCAAGACCAGCAGAAAAACAGAGCCACCTTGATTCACCCCGCTCAAAACACTCTCGAATTCATGTTGATTTTCCACCGTTTCGCCATTGACTGCCAAAATCTGGTCACCGACTTGCAAGCCCTTTGAGTCGGCATAACTTCCTGGCTTCACAGTAGCCACTTTTGGATTATTTTCAGCAAGAGGATCATCTGTTACCGAAAATCCCAAGGCCGAGGGATCGCGGGGAGTCAAAGAGGCCAAAAGGCTGATTTTCTTTTTCTTCGATTCAAGTTTCACCGAAACCCTCTTAACTTTGCCGTTTCTCAAAATATCCAGATTGATGGTTTGTCCAGGAGTGATCGTGCCAATAATGCGGATCAGGGTATTCGGGGAGTCAACAACTGCGCCTCCAATTTTCAAAATAATATCTCCTACTTTCAATCCCGCTTGATGAGCCGGGTCGCCTTCAAAAACAGAAGTGACAACAACGCCTTTCCTGCTATTGTATTTTTTAGTCATCTCCTCGGGTAGCGGGTCGATGCCCACACCCAACCAACCGCGGTGCACTTCTCCGTGTTCCACTAATTCTGCAACAATATGCGAAACCATATTTGATGGAATGGAGAAACCAATGCTTTGCGCATAATTAATGATAGCGGTATTGATGCCAATCACTTCGCCTTTAATATTCAGCAACGGGCCACCGCTATTTCCAGGGTTGATCGAAGCATCGGTTTGGATGAAATCTTCATACCGGGAAAGGTTGACGTTCTCTCTTTTTAATCCACTGACAATTCCAAATGTGGTGGTATCGTTCAGCCCATAAGGGTTGCCCACCGCCACTACCAATTGCCCAACTCTGACCTTACTGGAGTCTGCAAACTTTACCTCCGTCAGCGGCTGAGTAGATTCGACCTGCACTACAGCGAGATCGGTATCTTCATCGGCACCTAAAACTTCACCGACAACCTTACTGCCATCTTTAAAAGTCACCAGTATCTTCAGAACATTACGCACCACATGGCTGTTAGTAACGATCAATCCTTTTTTTGCATTGAAGATAACACCCGCTCCTGCATTGGCAGGTCGACCTTTTCTCGGCAACCCCTGCCCCACAGCGCCTTTTGCTATATAAGGAGAAAGACTGACCACCGCCGGTCGAACTTTATCCGCCAACGCTACCAACTCCTGCTCAACCTGCTCCAAAATTCCCGCACTGCTGGATTGCGCCAGTAGTAGGAAAGTTATTAATACGCAGATTTTTATAAGCGGATTGTTCATAAATTATTTGGGTAGAAAGCAAGTGAACGGATTTCAGTAAAAAGCTTTTTCGAATCCGTACTTGATTTTTCAATTAGGCCGTGAAAAAGTAACTACTTGGCGTTTTTATATAAACTATCTCTTTAACTGTCAAGCAGAACTGAATTATGACTATCTCATCTAAAGACCTCGAAACCAAATCGGCAGAAGAACTGATCCAATGGGCTATGGACGAATATGGCTTGAAAGCGGGCCTTGCTTGCAGTTTTGGCATGGAAGACATGGTTCTCATCGATATGATCGCCAAACTCAAACACCCGATTACCATCTTCACTCTTGATACCGGTCGTCTGCATGAGGAAACCTACGAAATAATGGAACGCGTACGGTCACATTACGGACTGGAAATCAAAACCTATTTCCCGGACTGCGAGCAGGTAGAAAAACTGGTACGAGGAAAAGGCTTCTTCTCCTTCAAAGAAAGTATCGAAAATCGAAAAGAATGCTGCGCAATTAGAAAGATTGAGCCTTTGAATCGGGCATTGGCCGAACTCAATGCCTGGGTCACGGGACTAAGAAGAGATCAAGCGGTTACCCGCACCGAAACGCCAAAGGTTATAGAAGATGCCGACCACCCGCCTCTTATAAAAATTAATCCTCTGGCAGACTGGTCGCAAGAGCAGGTGGAATCCTATATCGAAAAACATAAGGTCCCCGTCAATGCTTTACATAAAAAGAATTATCCCAGTATAGGCTGTGCTCCCTGCACCCGCTCTATCGAGCCAGGCGAAGATATCCGCGCTGGAAGATGGTGGTGGGAAAACCCTGAGCATAAAGAGTGTGGCCTTCACCGCTGACCAACTAGCGGGCAGGCCCCGCAGCCTAAAGGTCTATTCTTTTTCAGCGATACAATTCCTTCTAAGCCTTCGGGACTAATTTCATTCCTCATTAGAGTCCAGTGTCACTCTGGTGAATGTAGTCCGGGATATTCGAAAACACCGAAACTATAAAAGGCACAACCTGTTTAACAGCTATCTGAAGAAACTCTTTTAACTTTCGCCCCAATTTGCCTTTAAAGAATATCAAGCTGTCCAATCCTGTCAAAAAATCAGAGGTGGTTTTTATCAACACCATTGAAAACAGCACGACAATAACCAGTCGAGAACAAGACTCTATAGCAAGAACCAAGCCTTCTACTGAAATGCTGAAGGGTATCCATGCAGACAAATCCAAATAATAACCAGGTCAGTTTCCGCATCGTCAAATAAATTTCCCGACCAGAAATATTCGCCATCCAGGCCAAACCCAGCAGCATTAAAACAACAAACAAGACTCCATCTCCCGTCCCGGACAGGGCAAGCAAGACCAGTGTCCCACATATTTTATAATCGGCTCGCATACGATGCATACAGGTTGTGCCTGGAACAAACCTACCGACAATTGGAGAAAACAGTTTTTTGCTCATCTTTTCGCAATCTTAAAAAACACCACTTGAATGCCGCTTGAACCTCGGCTCAGGTTATGGAATGATTATCAATTACTAAAATAAAGATATCTATGACTTCTTCCATTGTAAATAAAACTTGCGCGTTTGTAGAAAATAAACTTGCCGGTGATGGTTCGGGGCACGATTGGTGGCATATTTATCGCGTCTGGACGATTGCAAAAACTATCGCGGCTGAAGAACAAGCTGATATGCAGACCGTTGAGTTAGGTGCCCTGCTTCATGACATTGCCGATTGGAAATTTCACAATGGTGACGATTCGAAAGGCCCTGCTGTTGCCCGGGAATTTCTAAATAATAACAGTGCCGATTCAAAACTGACGGAATCTGTTGTCGATATTGTATCCACGGTTTCATACAAAGGTGCCGGAGTTGCCACACCTATGAAAACCCTCGAAGGAAAAATTGTGCAGGATGCCGACCGCCTCGATGCTATTGGTGCTTTAGGGATAGCGCGCACCTTTGCCTATGGCGGATATAAAAATCGCTTGATCTATCATCCCGATGAAAAACCTGTCCTTCACCAAAGTTTCGATGACTACAAAAAGAATGAAGGCCACACCATCAACCATTTTTATGAAAAACTGCTTTTGTTGAAAGATCGGATGAATACAAAAACGGGCAAACGGATGGCTGCCGGACGCCACCAGTTCATGCAAAATTTCCTCAACCAATTTTATAGAGAGTGGGATGGCATTGCTTGAAACATTACATAAATCGGCAGACCTCATAAGAAACTGCAAGCGCATGTTGTTATTGACCAGCGCGGGTATGAGTGCTGACTCCAATATTCCGACATTCAGAGATAAAGACGGCTACTGGAAAAACTTCCCGCCCTTTAAAGAAAAAAATCTGGAGGCGCAAGATCTGGCCAGTCCCTGGGCATTTCGCAATGAACTTCCCCATGCCTGGGCATTTTATGAATGGCGACGGCGAAACGCTAATGAGAACCAGCCGCATGAAGGTTATCGAATTATCAATGAATGGTTTGAAAAATGCGACGGGTTCATCCACACCACCAACACAGATGGCCTACACCTGATGTCGGGTTGCGATAAAGATAGAATTCATTTGATGCGATTAACCTGAAATGAGCATGCTTGTATCTTAAGCCAAATGCCAGATCGATGCGCCTTACATCACCTA
>JAESTE010000086.1 GCA_016763735.1 Nitrospinaceae bacterium
GCGGTAACAGATACGATTTTTCCGACTTTGTTACCTGGTGATTCTGTGTTTTTCATTTTTGGTACTCCTGCTAACCTAACAGGAGCTGGAACTTATACAATAGACGCCTGGACTTTGATGGTCGGTGACGCCTTTGCAATTAATGACAGCAGTCTTGGATTTGTTGTCGTAAATGATTCGGTAATTAGCACTTTCCCTTACGTTGAAGATTTTGAGGCCGAGCCTACGTGTGCAACTGCGTGTGCTTCGCCATGTCCACTTATTGGGTTCTGGACAAATGCTGGAGGAGATGATATTGACTGGACGGTAGACGAAGGCGGAACCCCTTCCACTATTACGGGTCCTTCAGTTGACAATACTACCGGATTACCAACGGGTAATTATGTTTATACCGAAGCCTCAGGTTGTGGATCTTCAGAAGCCAGACTGGAAAGTCCGTGTATTGATGTCACATCTCTAACAAGCCCTGGATTAGCTTTCTTCTATCACATGGCTGGAACGGACATGGGAGATTTATTTGTCGAAGTGGATTCTGGATCGGGGTATGTAGTCATTGATTCCATTTCAGGTCAGCAACAAATTATAGAAACTGATCCGTGGATCCTAAGAACAATACCGCTCATCGGATACACTGGTATAATAAATATCAGGTTTAGAGGTATTACCGGGACTGGATTTAGATCCGACATGGCTATCGATGATATTGCTGTCTACGATATTCTACCGGATGACGTCGGGGTTATTGCCATTACGGCACCGACTTCAAGTTGTTATTTAACAGCTACTGAAACTATTACAATTGAAGTCGTAAACTTTGGCTCAGCTCCAGTAGATACGATTCCTGTAGCCTATACTATAGATGGTGGCGCACCCGTTGTAGATACAGTATATAGTACTATCCTAGCTTTTGATACGGCCACCTTCTCATTCACTACAACTGGTGACTTCTCAGCCTTTGCAGCGTTTACTATAGATTCTTGGACCGCTTTCACTGGTGACCCAAACAATTTAAATGATAGTACGCTAGGTGTCCTGGTATTTCACCCTGCACCTATTACGGCATTCCCGTACAATGAAGATTTCGAAGCGGAAGCACTTTGTGGGAATGGCTTGATAAACTGTAATCCTGATGGTGCCTGTCCTTTAATAGGTAATTGGCAGAACTCCACGGACGATGACATTGATTGGAGTGTTAATGAAGGCGGAACAGGCTCATTTGGTACAGGACCCGCTGTGGATCACACCACTGGAATTGCCACGGGCAATTATTTATTTACTGAAGCATCTGCTTGTGCTGGACAAGTAGGTGTTCTAGGCGCATCTTGCCTTGATATATCTGGTCTAGCTAACCCAAGGCTGTCCTATTGGTACCATATGTTTGGTGCCGACATGGGTAATCTATATGTTCTAGTTGATACTGGGGCTATTGTGGTTGTTGACTCTGTAATAGGTCAGCAACAAACAGCAAATGGTGACCCATGGTTAAATCGTATTGTAGATCTAACACCATATTCCGGAGTCATCAGTATAGGAATGGTCGGTATAACTGGAATAGGCACTCAATCCGATATTGCAATCGACGATCTCAGCGTGTTCGACGCACCACCAAATGATGTTGGAGTTATTGCCATTACAGCACCATCTTCAGGATGCGGATTAACAGCGACAGAAACGATTACTGTCGAAGTAGTGAACTTCGGCTCTGCGAGTTCTGATACTATACCTATTGTTTACACAATTGACGGAGGAGCGCCTGTCGTAGATACCATATTCGCTGTTATACTGCCTGGCGATACAGCCACAGCTTCCTTTACTGTAACAGGAGATTTTTCCGCTACCAATACCTATACGATAGATTCATGGACACAATTGGTGGGGGATACAATTAACATAAACGACAGTACACTGGGTTACCTTGTGACTAATCTAGGCGCTAGTATTTCAGTCTTCCCGTATTTGGAGGACTTTGAGACCGGTACCCTGGGTCAATTTACGACTAGTAATGTAATCGCTGCCCTTGATTGGAACAATACTGCAATTCGAGGTACTGATCCTGGACACTCAAATACGAGATCAGCATATTTTGGAAATCCAGCTGATACTACATACGACACTGGGGTTACAGAAGGCTCGGATCTAACGTTATCATGTGTCGATTTTTCTTCTCTCACTAATGTGAGAATGAGCTTTAATTATTGGCTTATAACTGAGGGCGGAGCTGGTAATTGGGATGTTGCACAAGTATCTGTCTCAACGGATGGTGTAGCGTTTACGCCGATTGCGGATAATAAAGGTCTTGCGAATGTAATTGTGGACCCATCAGGAACATGGCAAAATCTGGATATAGATTTAACGGCATATGCTGGAAACTCAACTGTATATATCAGGTTTAGCTTCAATACAGTTGATGATATTAACAACGCACTTGAAGGATTTTATGTGGATGACATCAACATCTATGAACCAGCTAACAACGACATGGGCGTTATATCTATTAATGCGCCAACATCCACATGTGATCTGGGAACTACGGAACCGGTTACTATTACCGTCCAGAATTATGGTTTACTGGCCCAAGACACCATTCCGGTCGCTTATACATTGAACGGTGGAGCTTCAGTTATTGATACAATATTTACCAATGTTTTACCTGGAGCTACGCAAGCATTCACCTTTGCCAGTACAGTAGATCTATCATCGGCTGGTACTTATACGTTTGATGCATGGACAGCTCTTCCTGGTGATGGTTACAACATCAATGACAGCACCTTGAGCGTGGTGGTTACGAACCTCCCAGTTACAACTTTCCCCTTCTTTGAAGACTTTGAACCAGAAGCTCTATGTGTAGCAGTTTGTGGTGGGATTTGCCCATTAACGGGTAACTGGATGAATGGCGTGATAGACACGACTGATTGGACAACAAATGAAGGAGGTACTGCATCTGCAGGTACTGGACCGACTGTAGATCATACGACAGGACTGGCAACTGGCAACTATGTATATACTGAAGCTTCGGGATTATGTAGCCCAGGTGCTTCAGCCAACCTTCTTAGCCAATGCTTGGATATTTCTTCACTTGGTAATCCCATGGTATCTTACTGGTACCATATGTTCGGTGCAGACATGGGAATCTTGTATACAGAAGTATTTAACGGAGTTTCATGGGTTACGGTTGATTCAATTGTAGGAGGCGTACAGGCAGCAAGCGGCGATCCTTGGTTACTTGATTCTGTTGACATTTCTGCATTTAGTGGCGTAATTCAGATTCGATTTAGAGGCGTAACTGGGGCGGGATTTCAAAGTGACATATCTCTGGATGACATTACTGTCTTTGACAATCCAGTGGCCGGAAACGACGCCGCAGTTGTGCTCATAACTACACCCACATCACATTGTGACGATGGCTCTAACGATACAATTACCGTTGAGGTAGTCAATCTTGGCCTTGCTATATTGGACACGATTCCTGTTGGCTATTCAGTTAATGGAGGCCCAGCAGTGATTGACACAGTTTTTGTTACGTTGCTATCAGGGGACACGACCACTTTTACTTTCGCCACTGGTGCAATCTTGTCACCTGCAGGAGGATACAGCATTGATGCATGGACCAATTTAACCGGTGATGCGAACAACAATAACGACTCTTCAAATCTAGTAATTACAATATTCCCAAATCCAACAGTCGCACTGGGATCAGACACAGCATTTTGTGCTGGTGGAAGTTTATTGCTAAACACGAGTAATTTTGGATTTGTGAGCTATGCCTGGAGTACGGGGGCAACAGATTCTTCAATTACAACACTCGTGGCTGGGACATTTTCATTGACAGTTACCGATGGTAATGGCTGTTCAAATTCAGATACAATTGTGGTAACAGTCAATCCTGCGATGGTGTTAACAACAGCTAAAGTTGATGCAGCTTGTGGAGCTGCAGACGGCTCAGCCTCTGTTTCGGTTGCGGGTGGCACTGGTCCTTATGTTTATCTATGGGATGACTTGGGTGCACAAACCACTGATACGGCCACAGGCTTGGTAGCGGCTATATACGAAGTTATTGTTACGGACGCAGTCGGGTGTCTTGATAGCGCAACTGTAACCGTTAACAATATAGGAGGTCCAACCGCTACCATTTCATCTAGCACCAATGTTTCATGTAATGGTGGAGCTGATGGAATGGCCATTGTGACGTTAACTAGTGGAACTGCTCCATTTACTTATCTCTGGGATGATCCAGCCACTCAAACCACTGACACTGCTAGTGGATTAGTAGCTGGAACCCATAACGTTGTTGTAACCGACAACGCAGGATGTGTAGCGAATGACGCTGTCACTCTTACAGAGCCGTCACTATTGGTGTTGACGAGCTCAAACACGAGCAGCAATTGCGGTCAGGCCGATGGCTCTGCCTCTGTTTCAGTTTCAGGAGGTGTCACGGTGTATACCTATAGCTGGGATGACCCTTCATCGCAAACAAATGCTACAGCAATAAGCTTAACGGCGGGAACTTATGAGGTTATTGTCACAGACGCCAATGCCTGTTTGGACAGCGTTACCGTAATTGTATCGGACATCCCTGGAGGGGTGTCATCGATATCAGCTTCTTCGAATGCCTCTTGTAATGGTGGATGCGATGGAAGCGCCACTGCATCCATTGCGGGCGGAACAGCACCTTTCACTTATCTATGGGACGACCCATCAGCCCAAACAAATGCGATGACTCTGGCACTATGTGCAGGAACTTATGCAGTCAGCATTACTGATGCGGTTGGATGTTTAGATTCAAGCTCAGTTACGATCACCGAGCCTGCTGCTTTGGTCCTTACAACTGATTCTGTTGATGCCACTTGTGGTCTCCCCAATGGATCTGCTTCTGTTTCTGTAACTGGAGGAGTTCTTCCGCTTACATACTTATGGAACGATCCTGCTGCTCAAACCACGGATACGGCAACTGGGCTTGCGATAGGTTTCTATAACGTTACGGTAACAGACGCTGGAACTTGTACAGACAATGCTTCGATCACGGTCAATGCAATTCCGGCCATGATATTGACCACTGCCAAAACCGATGCGACTTGTGGTGGTTCTAACGGATCGGCCTCTGTGTCGGTTGTGAGCGGTACTGCACCTTATACCTACGCATGGGATGACCCAGGAACACAAACCACTGATACCGCAACTGGTTTAGCCGCAGCCTCGTATACTGTGGTTGTAACTGATAATTTGGGATGTTTAGACAGTGCTATAATTTCTGTGAATGATATTGGCGGTCCAACTGTTTCAATAAGTCCAAGTACAAATGTTACATGTAATGGTGGTTCCGATGGAACGGCAATAGTGACTGTAACAGGAGGAAGTGCCCCGTACACTTATCTTTGGGATGATCCAGGAGCACAAACTACTGATACTGCTACGGGATTGACCGCAACCATATTCACGGTTACTGTAACGGATAATGCAACTTGTCTTGCAACTGACAATATCACAATTACGGAACCATTGGCACTCTCATTAACTGGTAGTTCTACTGATGAGACTTGCGGTCAGGGAGATGGAACTGCAACGGTTTCTGTTACTGGAGGAGTTGTGGCTTATACTTACGCATGGGATGACCCTTCTACACAGACTACAGCTACTGCTGCCGGTCTTTCTGGGGGAACCTACGAAGTAATCGTTACTGATGCCAACGGATGTACGGACAGCGTTTCCGTGGTGGTTACAAACCAGCTTGCAGGTGTTGCGTCTATTAGTGTATTTACAAACGCTACTTGTAATGGCGTATGTGATGGAACGGCATCTGGATTAATTACAGGTGGAACTCCACCATTTACATTCTTATGGGATGATCCAGGAGTGCAAAATACAGTGATGGCTACTGGACTATGTGCCGGTACTTACGAAGTAAAGATTACGGATGCAACTGGTTGTGTCGACTCTGCCTCGGTTACCATTACCGAGCCTGGTGCAATGAGCTTGTCAACGAGTACTTCGGACGCTACATGTGGAAATTCAGATGGTTCAGCTTCTGTGACAGTAACAGGTGGAACTGCTCCACTATCCTATTTATGGGATGATCCAGCTACGCAAACAAATAGTTCCGCTTCCTCATTAGTTGCCGGCGCTTATTTGGTAATTGTAACAGATTCAGCAGGCTGTTTGGACTCTAGTGTCGCAACGGTTAACAATATTGGTGGACCAACGGCAACGATCAGTGCAAGTACAAATTTACTTTGTAATGCAGCAGCAACAGGGTCTGCAACGGTTGGTGCCATAGGAGGAACAACGCCTTACACCTATCTATGGAGTGATCTTGCTGCACAGACAAATGCTGTAGCGGTAAGTTTGACTGCAGGATTATACACAGTTACTGTTACTGATGCTGCCGGATGTATCTCCACGGATTTTGTGACATTGACCGAGCCACTGGCTATTTCAAGTACAACTTCTAGTACTGATGAATCTTGTTCAGGCTCATGTGACGGTTCGGCCCTTGTTTTCGCAGGTGGAGGAACGGGGGCATTTACCTATCTATGGAACGATCCAGGAGCTCAAACCACAGCGACGGCGACAGCTCTTTGTGCGGCAACGGTTACAGTATCCATCCTTGATGGAAATGGATGTACCCGAATTGATTCAGCTACTGTTAACTCAGGAACTGGGTTCACCACAAGTGTAACAACAAGCGCTGCATCATGTGGTAGTGCAGATGGAAGTGCAACTGTATCAATCACCGGAGGAACAGCTCCCTTCACTTATTTATGGGATGATCCAGGAACACAGACGAATGCAAGTGCAGTAGGTCTTGCTGTTGGCGTTTACAATGTTGTTGTAACTGATGCAAACGGTTGTACTGACGCTCAAGTGGCCAATGTAAACAACGTCGGAGCACCAGTTGCCTCGATTCTCTCTACTTTCAACGTTCTCTGCAACAGCGGCCTCACCGGATCAGCAACAGCTTCAGCCATTGGTGGTATAGGCTCTTATACCTACCTCTGGGATGATGGCGCTACGCAAACAACTGCTACGGCAGGAAGTTTAGCGTCAGGGGCCTATAATGTTTCAGTTACTGATAGTCTTGGCTGTACGGGAACTGCATCCACTACAATCACAGAACCAACTGCGATCAGTTCAACAATCACGAAAACCGATGCTTCCTGTAATGGCATTTGTGACGGAACGGCTCAAGTGGTGGTTACAGGTGGAACGACTCCATATGTATACGCTTGGACAGGTGGCTTAACGACTTCGGCTGTAACTGGCATTTGCGCTGGAAACCTGAACGTGACAATAACGGATAATAACGCCTGTTTAGACTCCGGGTCCGTAACTATTACCGAACCATCGGCAATGACGGCTTCGACAACATTTACGGATGCCTCATGTGGTTTAACCGACGGAACAGTGACAGTTTCCGTTACTGCAGGTAATGCTCCTTATACTTATCTATGGGATGATCCAGCTGCACAGACCAATGCAACTGCGTCAAATGTTGCAACGGGTACTTATATTGTTAACGTAGTGGATTCAAATGGATGTACAATAACTGCTTCGGCAACTGTAGGAAGTGCTGCTGGACCCAGTGTTGCAGTCTCTGGAACAAATGCAACTTGCCTGGGCTGTTTAGACGGAACAGCAACAGCTACGGCTGCTGGTGGAACGACACCTTATACCTATCTATGGAACGA
>JAESTE010000087.1 GCA_016763735.1 Nitrospinaceae bacterium
AGGACGCAAATTATTGTCTGCATTGGGGGTTTGATATGGCCGCGATCCGGCAAGCGCTGGACAAGGGCGGTAAGCGCGGGGCGTCTACCATCAGACAACAAACCTTGTAACGATTGAAAACCATGATGCCGGAGTTCTGCATAACCCTATGGGTTTTTCGATTGGAGAAAAAACACGTAAGATTTTTTTCAAAAAATGGCTTCTCAATAAGGGTGCAAAGGTAGATGTTACCAAGTCACTCAAATTGTTAAAGAAAGACCGAGATTTTCATTTTTACGTTGAGTGCGAACAACATCTCTGGATGTCGGTAAGCTCTAAAGTTGTATGGAACCCCTACCATGATATTTCAAAGGACGATGGTTCATTTAAAATGAATCAAATTCCCCCCGGCCATTACAAGATTGTTGTATGGCACCCCTATGTTGGCGAGAAAACAGTAGAGGTTGATATATCTTCAGGCACCAATACTCAGTTGGAATTAACATTGCCGTAATAAGATTCATCTCCAAACGACCCAATGCAGGGTGTGCATGGCAAAAAATGAAGACATTAACAGGCGGGAATTTTTGTCCTACTGTTTTATGGGGTCGAGCCTTTTTGCTAGTATGGCACTCCTCTCTGTTTATGTAGTGCAATTTCTTTTACCTTCCGCAAATAAAAATCCCACTCGTAAAATTTATATCACAACAACAGATAAGATTCGTCCGGGTAATAGTTTCAAATTCACCGATTTGAGAGGCGGTCACATTACTGTCACCAATACCGGCAGTGAATTCATCGCCCTTTCAACCAAGTGCACTCATTTGGGATGCCAAGTCCATTGGAAAAAAAATGAGAAGATGTTCTATTGCCCTTGCCACGAAGGATATTTTAATCCCAAGGGTGAGGTTGTGAAAGGACCTCCGCCCGCACCTTTGAGTTCCTACAAGGTGGAGGTGGTTGACCAGGCCATCTACATTCATGTTGATGAGGTGTACCGTGCCAGCTCCTAAATTAAGCTCACTACTCGACTGGACTAAAGAACGCATTCCTGTTGATGTCCAGGATTGGAAGAGCTTCACCAATGAACCGGTTCCAAATCATCTTAAGCATTGGTGGTTTGCGTTAGGAGGCACACCGGCGATTCTATTTGGCATCCAGATCGTGACTGGAGTTTTTCTTTTATTTCATTATGTTCCAACGCCCACTGATGCTTACAACAGCATAACGAATATCACCTACGAGGTACGGTTCGGCTGGTATATAAGAAGTCTTCATAAATGGTCTTCGGAGTTGATGATCGTGACAGTCATGCTTCATATGACCCGAGTCTATTTTACGGGTGCTTACCGAAAACCTCGGGAATTAAACTGGATGGTAGGTGTCGTTATGTTTTTTGTGACTCTCGGGCTGGGATTCACGGGATACTCACTGATTTACGATCAACTGTCTTATTGGGCAGTCATGGTGGGAACAGAAATAGCCGAGAGTACGCCCCTGGTTGGGTCCCTTGCCGCAGATTTCATTCGCGGCGGATCAGAGATAAGCGCGAACACGCTGACACGACTTTATATTTTTCATATTGTGATTTTTCCTGCAGCACTAGCGGGACTGGTTATTTTGCATATTGTTTTTGTCCGCTTGCAAGGAGTAACGGAGTTTGAGTTTGACGAGGAAAAAAAGCTCGAGCATAAAACTTTTCCACTGTTCCCCGACCATATACTGACAGAACTTCTCATTGCCGTTTTGATACTGTATATCCTCACCATGATGACCGTCTTTTTCCCGGCGGGTCTTGGAGAACGGGCAAACCCTCTTGTCACTCCCGACCATATCAAACCGGAATGGTATTTCTACGCATCTTTCAAATGGTTGAAATTAACAAATGTTTATTTCGGAGTTCTGGGCCAGATCGCCTTCGCCGTGGTTATATTCTTCTGGCCGTTTGTGGATTATTTTCTTATCAAGTGGTTCCCAAAAAAAGGACTGAGCATCAAAATTGGTTTCTTGGGTTTCAGTGCCTATCTGGTACTCACAGTTTGGGAAGCCATGACATGAATGAATTTATTAAGGGTGGTGGATTATGTCCCTGAACATCAAAAGAATTATTATCGCGGTGATTGGTTTGTTTTTTCTAGGCTCACTTTTAATTGTAGGTGCCATTGAGAACAATAAAAGAACTCTTGGTAAAAAATTC
Organism: Nitrospinaceae bacterium; assembly: GCA_016763735.1. Lineage (GTDB taxonomy): Bacteria > Nitrospinota > Nitrospinia > Nitrospinales > VA-1 > UBA8687. The sequence continues at coordinate 2,177 of JAESTE010000087.1, forward strand.
ACTATAAAAGTTTCTGCTACCAGCAAAAACTGTGTCGATTGTCATACCATAAAAAATCCTTCTCTTGTTGAGCAATGGCGAGACAGCAAACACGCCATTCGTGGTGTCGCTTGCATGGATTGCCATGAGGCACAAAAAACAGATGTGGATGCCTGGGAACACGAAGGTTATTCGATTGCGGTGATCGTTTCGCCAAAAGATTGTTCTAAATGTCATGCGAGAGAAAACCAAGAATTTCAAGAATCACATCACGCTGATGCAGCGAAAATTCTTGGATCACTTGATAATTTTCTCGCGGAAGTTGTGGAGGGAAATACCGGACGACTGGGACTGGATGGCAATTCGCCAGTAGCTGTCAATGGCTGTTGGCAATGTCACGGGTCGGTCGTAAAAATTGGTAAAGACGGCAGGCCCACACCCGCTACCTGGCCCAATACAGGAGTTGGACGGATCAATCCGGATGGAAGCAAGGGCTCCTGCACCGCCTGTCATTCACGTCATACATCTTCGCTTGTGGTCGCTCGACAACCCGATAGTTGCGGGAAATGTCATTTGGGTCCTGACCATCCGCAAAAAGAAATTTATGAAGAATCCAAACACGGTATTGCTTTTAAAGCATTTAAAGAATATATGAAACTGGATGCACAACCCTGGCGGGTAGGCATCGAATATACCGCAGCTCCCACCTGCGCGACTTGCCATATGAGCGCAACTCAGGAACAAAACGTAACGCATGATGTAGGAAGACGTATCTCCTGGAACCTGCGTCCACCCATTTCCGAAAAAATAGATGCCAAGGCAATCAAGGCAGGAATACTGGTGGAGTCTTGGGAACAACGTCGCAAAAATATGAAGAACGTTTGTAGTAAATGCCATTCGGAAAAATATGTGGATGGATTTTATATACAGTTTGATTCTGCCATCAACCTCTATAACGAAAAATATGGAATACCTTCTACA
>JAESTE010000088.1 GCA_016763735.1 Nitrospinaceae bacterium
ACGGGGATTAAGCCCTAAGACTGCACCCATCTCCCCGGCATCAAGACCCGCTTGGGAGCGGCGCACAAATGCAACGACCGTCTTCTTCAAGTTGCCGTGTTGAGAGAAGAACTGTTACGGCCCAAGCTATTCACTGAAATCGGATCGTTGTTTTTTCACGTTGAGGCCAGAGGTGGTATTCAACGGTCTTAGAAGAGTGTGGGAAAATTTAGAGGATTTCATCCCGTTCCGGGGCTGGGTAAGCTCCGGGAATGCAACGGATTTATCCTGTCTCCCTGTCCCCTGAGCTATACAGAACTCAAGAGATCCATCGGCAAGTTGTTCCTGAAACGACCTGCCCGGCCTGTTCCCAGTGCGATTCTCTCCATCGTCATGGTAACTATTCGCGTTGGGTCACCTGTTCGTTGGGGCAGGTGATCTCTATCATCGTGGCTCGCTTTCTGTGTTTAGCCTGCCGCTGCACCGTCAGCTACCTGCCCAGCTTTGCTTTGAGTTATCGATTGGTCAATGCACAAACCGTGGATGCCTTTCTGCAGGGAGAACTCCAACGCGATGATGTGCAACGCAATCAGGAAATCCTGCAGACCTACAGGCGCCGGATACTGGTCTTTGCTCCGGTATTGATTGCTGCGGTCGGGGCTGGACTGGGAGTGGCACCTCCTGAGCGTCCGCCGGTTTGGGACTGGATAAAAAAGGCGTGTGGAAGTTTGACGGCAGCCACACGCCAGTTGGTAATCAGCTTCAGAATCACTTTATTCCGTCGATACCAATGTCACCGGGCCCCACAAACCCTCTGTTGAAAACATCAGGATAAAGTGGGTCCCGATGCCTCTATCCTACGGAAGGAACCCATCCCACACAACGTGTTTCTGGGGTTGGATATTCTCAGAGGGATACCATGGCGGGGTATGACAAAAACAAGTCCCCCCATCCCACCGGCGCAGGATAAAACCCTGAGCAGAGCCCTGGTACGGTATGCTGCGGTTCAATTGATTCAACAGGCTCTTCAGAGCGGTTCGAGTTTACTCTCCGCTCTGCAGCGTGCATCTCAGCAACCCTGGGGTGGACGTTATTATGCTCCTGCCACCATCGAGACTTGGTGGTATGCCCATCGTCACGAAGGTTTTGCCGCACTGCAGAGCTGCCCGCGCAGTGATAAGGGAAAAAAACGGGCGCTGGATCCGGCAGCCACCCAAGCCTTGATCGAGTTGCGGCTGGAGCATCCCAATCTGACGCTCAAGGCCCTGGTTAAAGAACTCCTGCGACGGAATGTTCTCCAGGAGGGTTCCTACAGCCTGAGCACACTGCATCGACGGCTGACTGAAGCGGGATTGGACCGTCAAAGCATCCGTTCCGGTGCGGGGCACATCGGCGGCCCCACCAAAGCCTTCGAAATGCCTCTGCCCAATCTGCTGTGGATGGCCGACTGCATGCATGGCCCGACTCTCAGAAATCCCGGACACAAAGACCAGCGCACTTTTCTCTTTGCCTTGATCGATGACTCTTCCCGCCTGTGTCCCCATGCCGAGTTCTACCCCAGAGAACGACTGGAATATTTTCTGAACTGCCTGCGACAGGCCATCACAACCCGGGGAGTGCCTGATAAACTCTACACCGACAACGGACCGGCTTTTCGAAGTCGTCATCTGCAGATCGTCTGCGCCAATTTAAACATCGCACTACTGCATGCAAAACCCTATCACGCCTGGAGCAAAGGGAAAATCGAACGCTTTTTTCTGACCCTTCAGAAGCAGTTCCTGGCGACACTGGTCTTTGAGCCGGTTCAGACTCTGGAACAACTCAATCGACGTTTCTGGAAGTGGCTGGAAAGTGAGTATCATCAACATCCTCACAGCAGCCTGCAGGACCAGACGCCGGCCCAGCGCTTCGCCACACTCGGCCAGGCCCTGCGAGTCCCCGATCCCGACAGAGATCTGGACCGGCTCTTCATGATGCAGGTGTCCCGTCGTGTCCGCATGGACGCGACTTTCAGTCTCCATGCCCAACTCTGGGAAGCCCCGATCCACTTGCGCGGACAAATCGTCACCGTGCATTTTGATCCCATTGATTACCGCCGCGTCGAACTCTGGATGGAGGATCGTCTCCTGGGGCGGGCCATTCCATGCAACAAACAACTCAATGCCAGAACCTACGGATCGGACAACACCCATGAACACTGAAAACATTCCTTCAAACTCTCCCTCTCCGGAAATCTCTCTCAAAACCCTCTGGGGCGCGAGCCGGTGGCCCGGATCTGCCAGAAGCAGCGTGGTCGTGCAACGCCAAAGCGGTGACCAAACCCTGCGACGTCTCCGCCAGATGCTGGCCGTTCACACCTGCGGATTGCTCTACGGACCTCACGGGGTTGGAAAAAGCTTTCTGATTCATTGCCTGACCCAGAGCCTTTCTCCTAAGGAATACCGGGTGATTCGCCTGACTCACAGCTCACTGATGGGCGGTGACCTGATGCGCCAACTCCTTAACCAGGCCGGAAAAACGCCCCTGTTCCGCCGCGGTGACAATGTCCGTCAACTTCAGAATCTCTGGGAAGAATGGCATCCGGTCTGGCCGGTCCTGATCATCGAGGAAGCCCAGGATCTCAATGCCCCGGCTCTGGAAGAACTCCGACTGTTGACCTGTGCCCGCACCGACACTCAAAATCCCTTTTCGCTGATCCTCATTGGAGATCCTCAACTGCCGCCCAGGCTGGAAATGGGTGTCAACCGGGCATTGCTTTCCCGAATGGGCTTCTCTCTCAAACTCGAGCCCTGGGACAAACCATCGCTGACTCACTATCTGGACCAGCGCTTCCAGGAAGTGGGTATCCATACCTGCCCATTGGAACCGCCCGCTCAGGAACTGCTGCTCCAGAGTGCAAAGGGAATCCCACGGACACTCAACTCCCTGCTTCAAAGGGCAATGGAGTTGGCCGCCGAGAAACAATGTGCTCAAATAACAATACAGGACGTGCAGAGTGCCCTGGATACAATGCCCTGGGTGGCCGGATCCTGTTCATGAAACCGGCCTGCGATTCAGAAAGGATTACCCGGGCTCATCACCTTTATTGCCGGATGACCGGCCAATCCCTGTCTCTTGGCTTCGACCGGCAACGCATGTGGTATGAGCTCATGCGCCAGGGCTTTGATCTCAATGCGGTGCAACGGGTCATTCGATATCTCCAACGGGAAATTCGTCAAGGCCGCCGCAATGTCGGTGCTCTGAAACTCACCAACCTACTGCAACCGGATCGATTTGAAGAAGACCTGGCAATCAGCCGGGTCCGATTGACTCCACCTCCAGGAACAGTCGCAAAACCCCGGCCGACTCCTCTGGACCCCAAAGTCCTGGAACAAAACCGCCGACAGAGTCTGGAAAGAATCCGTCAACTCCGAGACTCTCTCAATGACTGATCGCTCCCTAAACAGCGTGAAATCCTACTAACCCATTTCGCCATTTATCATGCAAAAATCATCCTTGTTTAGCTTGATTCGGAACAGGCATGGTTTCCCATGCTCATCGGCCCTTGCATTGGGCCCATGATTTCAATATGATTCCGGTATAAATCCATGAACAAAGGAACGAAACATTTCCAGTTGGCGCCAATGAAGAAAAAGGAGTGTCATAGTCAGGTTATGAAATCGACGACTTCTTCACTACAATGCTGGAAGGCTTTGACTGCAGCACTCACCGTTGTAATTCTGTTCGGCTGCGGGTCACGGAACGGGCTCGAAGAATTAAAGGCAGAAGCAGAAAAAGGAGACGTCCAAGCGCAATTCAGCCTTGCGGGAATGTATACACAAGGCAAAGGGGTCCCTCAGGATTATATCGAGGCAGCCAAGTGGTTGCGTTTAGCGGCTGACCAGGGATTTCCCCTAGCTCAAAGC
>JAESTE010000089.1 GCA_016763735.1 Nitrospinaceae bacterium
GCCCCTTGTTTGCCAGTTCCCGCACAGGTTGTTACCGTTTCATCTTTAACATCTATTCTTCTTAACAAATGATTTTCGGTATCGGCGACCCAGATCAATCCTTCTTGGAAACAAAGTCCCTGCGGGCGAAAGAATTCAGCTTCGTTAAAAGCGCCCTCTCTTTTTCCAATTTTTCCGGACCCGTTACGGCGGGTGATACGCCCTTCACTATCCGCTGTAACAATCTGATTATGGTTGCTGTCCGCAATCGCGAACTCTTTGTCTTCGAGGCTATAAGAAATTTTCCCAGGAAAGGATAAAGTTTTTTCATCCACATATTTGTCGATAAACAACAAATCTTTCGCATTGCCAAAAAGAGCATTTTTGGATTTCAAATCTTTAAGTATCCCATCTATAGTATTCAACAACATTTCCGGATCGGGTTCTCCAGGATACTCGCCTAAAATATATCCATTCGGTCCGACTAAAATCAGTGTCGGCCAAGCGCGGATGGCATAATTTTTCCAAATAGAAAAATTAATATCCTGAACAACAGGATGTGCGATCTCATATCGATGGATAGCCTGTTCCAGATTTCTGGTGTTTTTTTCTCCAGGGAATTTGGGACTGTGTATGCCCACGACAACGACCGAATCTGAAAAATTTTCCTCAATGCGTTTCAGGGTCGGGATCACATGAATGCAATTGATGCAACAATAGGTCCAGAAATCGAGAATAGTCAGTTTTCCCTTAAAATCAGAGAGATCCAGCGGCGTGCGAGTGTTGAACCAGGGCAGGTGCGCGGCATTGAGTTTGGGAGCATGGAGGAGTGGTTTCATAACTTATTATGCTGGGTTCTTTGGGCAAAATTACTGGAGTTTTGTTTTTTTCCTCTTACTGGAATAATGGTATAATTGCCTATTCGCTGAAACACAAAAAGGGGCGTTTTCATGGTGTCAAAAGCTTTAACATACATTTTCTCTTCCGTCTTTCTTGTTTTACTTTCCTTTCCCAGTCTGATTTGGGCCGAACCTTTTAGAGATAACAATAACGGTACCGTTACCGATGAAGGCTCTGGGTTAGTTTGGCAAAAAGGCGATTCCTTTCACGATGTAAAAAAAGGATTGAATTGGTACGATGCCCTCGAATATATCACTTTAAAAAATTCCCAAAAATTTGCCGGACACGATGATTGGCGGTTGCCCTCACTCAACGAATTGAACAATTTATGGCAATCTTTCGGAAACGTGAAAAGCAAAGACGATGAAACTTTAGGTTTGGCCCCTGAGTTCCAGAAAGGCGGTAGCTATTATATCTGGACGGGAGAAGAAAGAGGCCTGGACCACGCTTGGTATTTTGGCCTGGGACAAAAAGAAAATTACTTTAATTTAAAAGATTTGGCAGACCTGGAACAGGGTGCAAAAATGGTCCGCCAGCGTGATGCCCATTAGCGTGGGTGATAGAAAGCCGTAACTTTTTAGATAGCCATTAGGATTGCGCGCAATAAGAAGCAATCACAAAATCCTTCTTCTCGTTATAACGAGTGACCGCAGGGAGCGAACAATGAAACCGAACAAAAAATCTTACCTTTTGCTATTCGTTTTATTGATGGGGTTTTGCTGGATCATTCCTACCGCATTTTCTGAAGATAAACCTATGGATCATAGCGGTCATAACGATCACACCAGCACACCAGCGGTTTCAGGGGGAGAATATCGTACAGAGCAACCCGACGCCATGGATCATGGGCACATGGATCATGGCGAAAGTGATGGTAGTATTTTCCGCACCAAGGGCGCTCATAATGATATGGGGATGTCGAGACCCGAGGACATGAGTAGCAAGGCCCTATTGGCCCGTGGGCGTAACATTTTCATGCATATGTGCGTGTTCTGCCATGGTGAAGATGGCAATGGCGGCGGCCCAGCCACCGAATATCTCTACCCTTGGCCACGGGATTTCCGAAAAGGAATTTTCAAGTTTCGAACCACACACACCGGAACCCTGCCGCGCGATGAAGATTTGTATCGAACCATTGTAGAAGGCGTACCCGGGACTTCCATGCCAGCATGGAAAGACGCGTTGACCCCGGAAGACACTTGGGCATTGATCAATCATATAAAAAACTTTTCCGACCGTTTTAAAAAAGAAAAACAAGGTGAAAAAATCGTAGCCCAAACCCATCCCGATTCTTCATCTGAATTAATCGAAAAAGGTAAGAACCTTTATCAGGAATTGAAGTGCAACCGCTGTCATGGCGATTCCCTGAAAGGCGATGGAGAATTATCCGAGTCGCTGATGGATGCCTGGAAGCATGCTGTATTTGTCCACGACATTACAAATCCGCAAGCTCTGAAAGGCGGCCATAAACCGGATGATATTTTCCGCACAATCTCCTCGGGTCTTGATGGAACACCGATGCGATCTTACATCGATCTTCCTGAAGAAGACCGTTGGGCATTGGTGCATTTCATTCGTTCCAATTTTTCCAAAAAATTTGAAAAAGCCGAATTTGAAACCGATATCTATTCTTTTCCCGTTGCCTTTGAGTTAAGCACCGACCCATACAGTCCTGTCTGGGAAGGAGCGAAAACAACCAGCTTGGTTTTGCGTCCGCTCTCTGCCCGGCGTGATGCGGTTGAAATTGTCAATGTGGCTTCCATCAACAATGGTGAACAACTCGCCATCCGCATCAAATGGAACGACCCTACTCATGACGCATTTTCTGAATTGCATTCAGATATATTCCGCGATGGCGCTGCCGTGCAGTTCGCCTTGGGTGCAGTAACGCTACACACTCATGGTCACAACGAACCGTTTTTTGGAATGGGAAACCGTAACAAACCGGTAAATATCTGGCATTGGAAAGCCGGGCTCGAAGAAGCACTTGAAGCAGAAGACGATCTCGAATATGCCGGGGGCGGTGTCGATATGGATGCCCTCATCTATGGTGGCATCATGTCTAATCCGGTTTCAAAATTAAATGCGACGGGTCTAAACCCTGTTGAAGAATTGAATGCCGAAGGATTCGGCACCATCACTCCCCAACCTCCCGAAAACCAGAATATCGATGGCGACGGGGAATGGAAAGACGGTATTTGGACTGTTGTCTTCCTTCGCGATATGCCTAAAACAGGAAAATGGGATGTAGATTTTGCCAAACGTATCGACCCCGCTCTGATGGCCTTTGCCGTCTGGGATGGCGCCAAAGAAGACCGGAATGGCCGCAAGGTCATCAGCGTATGGCAGCGCTTCAATATTATTAAACCAAAATAATTTCCCCCTACGTTCTCCGAATTAAAAGGGGTAATCCTTAACTTCCACTGGAGTTTCTGTTGAATCATTACCGTACTTTGATGATCGGGAGTTTCTTCCTGATCTATTGCCTTACCTTCATCCCCTCTATTTTCGCCGCAGAAAAAATGGGTTTGGGGGAGCTGGACCGGTTGATTAAAATCCACAAACCGCAAAAGCCCACAGAAGATTTTGACGCAACCGTTGGCCCTACAAAAAGCGTACAACTGCTTCCAAAAACGGAACCAACTGTTTTTTCCATTCCCGGATTCAAAGCCTATGGTTGTAGCGAATGCCATCAATCGGATGATCTGCTGAATCTTTCTATCAACCGCATGCGACAAACTCTGAAACGTTTGCATACTATTTTTCCAGATCTTGCCCCGGCACCGTTGAAGCAATTCATTATTCAATCCTGGTCCGGCGAATTATTGCAACCCTGGCAGTTTGCACATACGACTTTCGACTCTATCCGAATTTCTCCCGCAACCATCCTGATAGACAGTCGCGCCTATGGCAACGCAACACACCTTCACGAGTCCCTCCATTTAACACAACCCTTTGTGGGAGCCGCTAATGAGCTAGAAGCTTATGGGCTGAACATTCGTTCTGACCCAAGATTTTTGTTTCTGAACTTCCCTTATTTTGCGGATACGATCACAGCTTTTTTCTTACCCGAATTTCCGAAAATGCTGGATCGCTTTTTTGCCCGACAAATAAATGAAGATCTAAGTATACCGAAGGAAGTGCAGTGGTTTTTGATGCCTTTTGATGATGAGAGCCTGACAAAACTTTCTCAAGCTATTAAAAAAATGGAGCCGGTTTTAAAGGAAATGGTACGGCTGAACCGCAAATTTCCAGTCAAGGCGGC
>JAESTE010000090.1 GCA_016763735.1 Nitrospinaceae bacterium
CTTTTTACCAACCTCGTGAAACGCCCGTTCCCACAGATCAAAAGCATAAGTCAGGACGTTGGTTTTCCCACATAGAGTCAGTGTTTTGTCCTTATTCCGCTTCCGGGTATATTCGAAAGCATATCGAAGGCATCGCTCAACCCCCCTACGGGTATTGATGCTTTCCTGGATAGCAATTTCATGAGGGGTACCTTTGAAGACAAATCCACCGGATCCGGTGTAAAGCCCTTCATTATTTTCGCGCACCACCACAAAATCAATGTCGTCCGGTCCCTTATCCTTCAATGGACAGAATCTTTCATCATAGAGGCGGACGGGTCTAAGATTAATATACTGCTCCAATTCGAAGCGGAGGCGGAGCAGGATGCCTTTTTCAAGAATACCTGGTTTGACATCTGGATGACCAATAGCGCCCAACAAAATAGCAGGAAACTTGCGAAGGTCTTCTACAACGCTATCCGGCAACGCTTCATTCGTTTTTAAATAGCGCTCACCCCCAAGGTCGAAATCGGTGAAATTCAATTTAAAATCGAATTTTGCGGCGACGACTTCCAACACCTTTATATTTTCACGAGTCACCTCAGGGCCGGTGCCATCACCGCCCATCACTGCAATATCATAGCTTTTCATCTCAGATTCTGTCTTCCGAAACACTGTATTCACATTTCGAAGTGCCGAATGCTAAAGATTCTCTGCATGGTTTCAATTGATTTCTTGTTTTTTCCTCACCTTGGAGGGGGGCCTATCAAGAAATGGGAATTCAGCAATCTTGACGAAGATGCCTGATTTCCTTATAGAAGAGACGAACCACCGATCTTGAATCAGGCACCCCTATGGCAGATAAAGCCAAAACCCCCAAGCTGTTAAGCAATGTCGACATTTTTTCGAGTCTGAGCGAATCAGAATTAAAGAAAATTGTTGAGATTGCGGAAATCGACACACATGAGCCGGAAAAAATCGTTTTTCGTCAGGGCGATCCCAGCGACAGCTTCCGAGTGGTCCAATCAGGGAAATTCGAGATCTATCTGTGGGATAGCCTACTGAAGATCGAGCGCCCCATCGCCATTCTGCAACCCGGAGACATTTTCGGCGAAATGGGGTTGCTGACAGGAGATCCCCGATCGGCATTCGTTCGAAGTAAAACAAAGGGAGAAACCATCCGCATTCAGAAGGAACCGTTCATCAAGATCATGAACGACTATCCGAAGATCTGCCTGGCCTTGGCACAGACCTTGGTCCATCGACTGAATTCGGCGAATAAGGCACGGCGTATTCCCTATGAAAACCTTGCGAGCTTTAATCCGGAAACAAAGATCATCAAGCTGCTTCCGCTTCAGGTTATTCTGAGACATCAGACCGTGGTTCTGAAAAAGGAAAAGGAGACCGTCACGGTCGGAATGGTGAATCCATCCGACTTGGTCGCCCGGAATACCGTCGCGGAGTTTCTCGGCAAATACGAATTGGAATGGGTCTGCATCTCGCAACCGGATTTTGAGATTTTCCGGGACAAGAAACTAAGAGAACTGGCAACTGAAGCAGCCACGGCCACCGACGAGGATGTAAAGGAAATCCAATATGAAACCACCCAACCAATGGAATCCGAGGCGGCCTCTTCCACCGCTCTCATGATGGATGAGTTCGTTGCCCGTGCCATTGATGCCGCGGCAAGCGATCTGCATCTGGAACCGGGTCCCGCGGGTGTTGCCATTCGAGCCCGGATAGACGGCCGTCTGGTGGAACTGGCTCCCAATATCACCATCGAGGATTACACGCCTCTTGTTTCCCGTTTTAAAGTCCTTGCAGACTTGGACATTACTGAAAAGCGCATGCCGCAGGACGGCTCGGTTCGGGCCAGATACGGGAAACGTCAGATTGATATGCGCCTTTCAACCTTGCCCACACCTCGAGGGGAATCTGTTGTTTGTCGATTATTAGATCCCCATCAGCAGAAGCTGGATCTGAAAACCCTGATCGTCGAGGAAAACATTGCGGATATGGTCTACGAGATGTTTATGGAGCCCTCCGGTCTGATGCTGGTTACCAGTCCAACCGGAGCAGGTAAGACGACGACACTCTACGCCGGGATTCATAACCGAATGGAACGATTCCCCACCAGTAAACTGGTAACAGCTGAAGACCCCATCGAATATGAATTCGGCGGGGCAACCCAAGTTCAGGTCAATGATGTTGTCGGCCTGAATTATGCGACCATTCTAAGAAGTCTGTTGAGGCAGGATCCTGATTCCGTGCTTGTGGGAGAGATGCGGGACAAAGCTTCCATGGAAATCGCCATGGAAGCCTCCCTCACCGGCCACTTCGTCATGAGCAGCCTTCACACCAATAATGTGTTTGAAACGGTCACCCGTCTCAAACAGAGAGGAATGGAGCCCTACCTTATAGCCTCGGCATTGAAGGGAGTCATCAGTCAGCGTCTGGTCGCCCGTTTGTGCAGCGCCTGTTCATGTAAAGCAACTCCGAGCGATGAGATCATCGAAAAACTCATCAACCGTGGGATTGTTGAACAGGACGAAACAGTGGAATACTGGAGGGCGCCCGGCTGCAGCCATTGCCTCATGTCCGGAAGAAAAGGTCGTCTGGGGTTGTATGAAATCCTGAAGATGACTCCGACCCTAAGTCTCGCGATCGAAAAAGGCGCATCCATGTACGAAATGAAATCCAAAGTTTCTCCGGAAAGCTATCTGCCGATGAGACGATACGCCCGCTTTCTTCTGGTGGAAGGTATCGCCGATCCCGAAGACCTGATCGAAGTCTTCCCCTCTACGACCGATAAAAGGTAACGGGTTGGATGTTTGATGTTCGGAACGTGGGATCAGACCTATGGTTTATCCTGTTGATTATGCTGCTCCTCGGTTAATTCATGAATTATGAGATGGAGCCGAATCGGGATAAGGAACACGGCCACCCCGCATACCGGATTGGCCAATTGGCCTAACCATCGTATCCAATCCGGCATCTCATTGGTATAAGCGCCCATTTCATCATTTTTAATGATGGCTTTCGGCACCGGCAAACCTATCAATTGGATTTCCTTTGAAACTTTGTAGTTGAGGAAATTCCCGGTCCAGATACCGGTCAATCCTCCGGAAATCATCAGGATCACTGTAGCTATTCTGATTTTCCGGGAACAGGCGGGAGTGAGTAACTTTCGAAAAACTCCGATGAGCACCAGGTAACTGAAAGCAAGGACAGGAAAGAGTTTGAAGCGGTCGATGAGTGAGCCATCGAAATGGTGGGCGGCGGCGTAGAGGGTGTGCTGATCGGGGGTCCAATGCCCCTCACCAA
>JAESTE010000091.1 GCA_016763735.1 Nitrospinaceae bacterium
CTGGTGGAGATGGTGAAATTAATGGAAAGAATTATCCAGAAAAAGAACGATACCTTGACGTTGCTGAGAAAGTCTGTTTAACGGGCCGTATAAATAGACACAAAATAAACACAGCTAACGAATTTTTAGGGAATTGTTTTATGTAAGTGTTTGAGAAATGGTACGCCTGGTAGGATTCGAACCTACGACCTACGGATTAGAAGTCCGTTGCTCTATCCAGCTGAGCTACAGGCGCATGCATTTAATTTAGGGGAGTTATCTTACTCTAATTTTCGGAAGATTTTTTACCTTCGTAAAAAATAATTTTAACCTCTTCTTCGGTGATCAATCCTTCTTCAATAATTTCACCGAGTCTGGGTTTCACGCGTTCAATGTTTTCTTTTCGATCGACCACTTCAATTACGATCGGCAGGTCATCAGACAATCGTAAAATAGAGGTGGTGTGCAATTTGCTCGTTTTGCCAAATCCGCTGACACCTCTTAATGCAGTGGCCCCTGCCAACCCTTCCTGTTTGAAAAACTCGATCAGATATTTTGATAACGGTTTGCCTTCGAATTTATCGGACTCGCTAATAAATATTCTCAGTAAAATGGCATCGGACTCTTTTTTCATTTCATCCCCATTCCAACAATCATAAATTTCCCCAGATAAATGGCGAGAAGACATAATGATACCGTGCCTACGAGGTTGAGCCCAAACATCATATGCTCGCTTTGCTCCAGCAGTTTCATCGACTCAAAGCTGAAAGTCGACATGGTAGTGAAAGAGCCTAGTACGCCAATGGTCAGAAATACTCGGGCCTCTTCGCCGAACAGTCCTCGGTATTCCGAGGCATACATTATCAGGGCCAGCAAAAGACTGCCTAGGAAATTGACTCCAAGGGTACCCAAAGGAAAAGTCAGGAATCCACTTTGAATCCAACCGCTGATCCAATAGCGTAAATGGCTCCAACAAACCCTCCCAATCCAACTAGTAACCAAAGTGACATAAAATATACCTTATCAAGTATCTACCGCCGCGATTGTACCACCCCCTAACGGGGGAGGAAACTAGCAATTGTTTTTCAAACTACAAAAATTTACTTTTGGCTCAAAATGTTTTTGCCAATGACAACCCCTGTTAAGGGGCCACTCGGCGTGGGGCCAATAGGTCAGAACGTTTTAGGCGAAATATTCCAGTCAGGCTTCAGGATGTAAGTTTTTATCACTTTTTGTTTCTCGTAATGATGTATTCGTGATTCGCAAGGAAGCTATGCTTGATAACGGAGGTTTCCCCTGTCGACCAGGTTATTTTTATACTCTGAATATTTTCATAAGTCTCCAGACCAAAATGAGCTAGCGGTGCGTCATAAGAATGAAAACCACCCCCTGTTTTTATTTCTCGAACCTGATGTTTTTCTCCATTTTTACCATAGAGAATTATGATTCGACATCCGAGGCAGAAGCGGTTGCCCTCTTTGTCCCGCAGTTTGAAGGTGATGCTATTATTTTTTGATTCGTTATTGGTATAAACCTTAAAGGAGCCATAAAGTGTATTGGCGATGATATCAAGGTCTCCGTCTCGGTCGATATCCAGATAAGTGTAGGAGGAACTATGGTCGTAGTCATCCAGTCCGAATTCCTCTGCGGAAGAATTAAATGCTTGCCCTTTCTGGTTGTGAAAGAAATTGTTGGGCGCAAACTCCTGGGTGATGGGTACGCCGTTGGTCACATAAAGGTCTTGCCATTGATCGTTATCGAGATCTGCGAAGCGGGCGTTCCAGCTCCATTCTGCTGTTGCGATTTTGGTTTGTTACGAAACATCTTTAAAGGTGTGATCGGTTTGGCCGGATAGAAGTAGATTGAACTGAGTCTGCATGGGAATTTCATTATCCACCGGGAGTTTTAAATGTTGGGCTTCGAAATATTTTTTGCAGACCAAGTTGTTGAGCATGAAAGGCGCCGAAATTTTTTCGCAGAGCGATTTATTTTTCCGGGTCGTTGCCACCAGTGCCATGCGCATAACCATGCATTCTTGCACTTGATCCAGATCCTCCAATAGCGCACACTTTTCCGAGATATCTTGCTTCTCTGGGTTCAACAGGGTAGCCAATTTTACAAGCTGGTAACAGGATTTTTTGTTAAGAACGCTTTTCCCCGATTCACAAAAATCGAGTCCGACATTTTTCATAGTATCGCCAAAAATATTTGAGACCACATCCAGCCCGCGTGACATCCCAATGTTAGCCAGATAAATGTCGGGAATCAGGTCGTTGTTGAAATCCCCAGTATCGATGCTCATGGTATTCTGTGTGGTGATGGGAATTATATTGTCTTGATGGCGTATTTTTTTAAACGCGCCTTTGCCTGTTCCATGATAGTAAGTGTCGGGAACGCGATAGTCGTTGCCAATCATCAGATCAGGCTGTCCGTCCAGATTGATATCGGAAAACAACACGGAATGAGTTTGCCCGGGGATGCCTTCCATCGTCTGAATGCTAAAATCAAGATTATGGTTCATTACCAACTGGTCGGTGGCCTGTTGTATCGGTTTGCGAGTCAGGATGCCCAAATAGTAATTGCCGTTAATGATATCGAGATAGCTATCGTGATTGATATCTGCGAATGCCGAAGCGCTGGTGAGAAGAGCGTTGCCATTGGGCACTTTTTTTACAGTTATTTCTCCTTCTGCTGGAATCGGGTTTAGTACCACAAAATTTCCTTCGTTAAAAGTGGTCAGGAAAATATCCAGCCAACCATCGTTGTTTAAATCGACCAATGCAATATTGATGGCTTGCTTGCCTTTGAGTTCGGCAACGTCGCTAAAAACTTTCCTGAAACTTTTTCCGTAAAGGTTTTGGTAAAGTTCGAATCCATTGTCAGTTGCAATTGCAAAGTCCGTCCAGCCATCGAGGTCGAAGTCCCCAGAGGCAATGCCGCGTCCAAAAAATAATGGATCGAAAAACATTTTTGGCGACATTGAATTCGAATAGGTGATTCCCAATTCGATTCCGTTTCGGATGGTGAAAGGTTTTCCTTTCTATGGATTCCTAGGTTCATGCGAAAGAGCTTGAATCAGAATGTTTTCTTGCTTGAGAATAATAGGGGATGCCTGCCGGGTTCTGGGGCTCAGTGAATAATTCGTTGCCAAGTTTGAATGTGATGGTTTTTTTTTGCCGGGAAGATCGTCCACGATACGATCGTATTGTTGCAACCATTGGACGTGGCGATATTCTACGAATCCATTGGTGATATAACCCAATCCAACGCCGATCGCGAAAACAATTAGAAAAAGTTTTATCGCCAGGGAAATGGAAAACGTGCGCGCAACAATCATTGCCGAGTAAATGCTGAAGGTGCCGAAAGTGAACAGCAGAGTGGTGACGAAACCCGGTGCCAGACCCGACATCATCAATGCCTGTGCCAGCATCAGATCGAAGGCTATTGGCAAGGGCATCAGCGTGCCCATAAAGGACATCAGGCTGAGGTTGATCAAGTTGATGGGTGCGCCAATTAACTTGTCGAAACTCATTAAATGGCTTGCTACAGCTCCGAAGACCCCAGCCAGTAGCATGAGGGGGACTGTTCTTATAAAGATGTATTGCAGTCCTTTTAAATATTCGAGGGCTGTAGCTTTGGCGGCTTGTGACCAGGACTCGCTTGTGATGTCGAAGGAGGTATCGATCTCGCAAGCGGAATTTTCGATAGCCCGTCGCTTTTTATCAGATATCAATGGGACGATGAGAAGAATCAGTACAAAGGTTGCCAGTAGTTTGGCCAGTGCCATGTAAAAAGGAAAAATTGAGAACAGCATGGTCAGGACGATGATGTTCAAAGTGGGTGAACTGAACATGACCGCTAATGCCGTTTCCATCTTACTGCCAGCTTCGTACATTCCTTTGGCGATGGGGGCGACGCAATTGACGCAAACCCCGAGCGGTGTGCCAACGAACATCCCCATAAAGCTGTTGCGAAAACGCTTATCCGATGGTTGTCGCGGAGTGTATTTTAAAAGGGTGAAAAAACCTGCCGCGATAACAAGTCCGAATGCCATGCCGCGCCAATTTGTTTGATACCAGTTTAACGTGGTGATCATCACGCGTGTAGAAAAGTCGGCGTTTCTGGGTGCATGGAAATGAGCCTCGTTGGTGAGAGGGTCTTCAAATGCTTCGGTGCCAGAAAGAGCCGCCTTCATGTCCAAGGCAGGATAGCGGGAGATCATCCAGAAGCTACAGGCAACGCAGATGAGAAATATAAGAAGGATGGTGAATCTTCGATTAACAGGCATTGCGTCTATTATTTAAAAATAATTTATTGGATGATAAAAAGGTAGAAAAGGCAACCCCCTCAATCCCCCTTGTCAGGGGGATGTTTAAAAGTTCCTTCTCTTCTGGAGGGAGAAGGTTAGGATGAGGGGGTGCAATAATGTTCTTATCCATATTTTGTATATGCTTATGCAATATGCAGGTTGGTTGCTAGTTTTTTTAGAAATCACATTTTTACCTTAAAAAAGCCCAGAAGTGGAAACCAAATTTCGCGCCTTGCCTGTAAGAACTCATATTGATAGAATCCGTTCCATTGAAAAACGGGTGTTATAATAACCTCGTTTGTTTCCCGCCATGCATCAAGAAATAGGAGAAAAATTTTGTCTGAAGTCGATTCCCCATCTAATTTTATTCAAAACAAAATTGATGAAGATTTAAAATCCGAAAAGTTTGCCATTCATACGCGCTTCCCGCCGGAGCCTAATGGGCATCTTCATATAGGGCATGCAAAATCCATTTGCCTGAACTTTGGACTTGCTGTGAAATATTCTGGAACATGCAATTTGCGATTCGATGATACGAATCCAAGTAAAGAGGAAACGAAATATGTGAAAGCCATTCAGGAAGATGTGAAGTGGCTGGGGTTCGATTGGGGCGACAACATGTTTTTTGCCTCCGATTATTTCGACCAGATTTTTGAGTTTGCCGTTCAATTGATTCAAAAGGGCAAAGCTTATGTTGATGATTTGAATCCGGAACAGATACGCGAATATCGTGGAACGCTTTTAGAACCTGGGAAAGACAGTCCCTATCGAAATCGAGCGATTGAAGAGAATCTCGAATTATTTCAGAAGATGAAAGCCGGGGAGTTTGCAGAAGGAGAAAAAGTTCTACGCGCAAAAATTGATATGGGCTCCGGCAATCTGAATATGCGTGATCCCATTCTTTATCGAATATTGAAAGCAACGCATCACCGAGTGGGAGATAAGTGGTGTATATACCCTATGTATGACTTCACGCACGGGCAGTCGGATTCCATTGAAAAGGTCACCCATTCTCTCTGTACTCTGGAGTTTGAGGATCATCGTCCGCTCTATGATTGGTTTCTAGATGAGTTGGAAATTGACCATCCTCAGCAAATCGAGTTTGCCCGACTGAATCTCAATTACAC
>JAESTE010000092.1 GCA_016763735.1 Nitrospinaceae bacterium
CGGAAGGCGTTGGTCCCGGCGCGGCGGACCGCGTTGCGGGCGAGGTAGCGGTGGTTCTTGGTGCGTCCGTAATAGCCGCGGGCTTCGCGGAGGATACGGGTACGCTTTCTGGTGCGGGCTGCACCGATGCGTGCGAGTGGCATGGTCGGTTCTCCTTCCGTCCGAACGGGGGCAGCCTCTCCGGCTGAGCTTGGTTCCCGTCGGGCATGAATGCGGTGGGCGGTTGCCGGGGCTGATCCCCGACGTGTCTACACAATGAGCGGCGGCGGTCCCGCGTTGTTCGTTTAGCTGTTGTTCTCGGCGGCGGCGGCAGCGGCGGCTGCTGCGGCGGCGGCGGCGGCACGCATCTCGGCCTTCTGCTCGGGCGAGGGCGAGCGACGCAGCGCGGTGCGCGGCTGGTTGCGCCCACGCAGACGGCGGAAGAGCATCTTCTCGAGCCGCTTGGCGTCGGGGCCGGCCATGTACCGGTCCTTGCGGAGCTGGCGCAGGCGTTTGCCGCTCTTGTTCGAACTGAGGTGCTTGTGAAACGCGGTGCGGTGGCGGACCTTGCCGGTCTTGCTCACCGGGATGCGCTTGAGAAAGCCCTTGTGGACCTTGTTCTTCGACATGAGCATCCTCTCTTGGACATCCCCGAGGGTCGGGAATCGGGGTGTGCTGAATCCGGCCGGACACACGCCGAACCGTTCCCTACATGGGGGCAGAAAGCCTAGCCCGCTCACCCCGCCCGAGCAAGAGAAACGGCAGGGTGGATCATGGTCCGACGAACGAATCCTGCCGATCCGCGGGGGCCTCGGTGCCATGGATCGGGTCAATCCCCCGGCGGCGGGCGGCAAAATCAATAATCATCTCGATCGATTTGGGCAACCAGATGTTGTCGCCACTGGGAAGCACTGGGGTGTCCATCCACTGGGTCGCCGAACGGAGTTGAGCTGAAAAAACAGGAGTCACCATAACTAACAGTTACTGTATAGTTACCTTGTTGGGTTGCTGTATAATTTTGAGCGCTCGCCCCAGTTATTAAGTCACCTTCGAAATACCATTGGTAAGTAGTTCCAACAGACGAGGTGAGGGTATCAATAACCTGAGTAATAGTTGGGGCCGTACTAATCACATTGTACTGAGAATAGAGGCCGATCAATATAAAATTGGCACAATCATTTGGTGTTTGAAGACCAAATGTCGAGGTAGATTGCCCAGGTAGTGTTAAGGTAGCTCTCTCCTCAAAATCCCAGAAATCCTCCGTTATCGTCGCGTATGCTCCATTGTTAAACATGCACATGCTTCCCGGTTCAAGTTCCAAATCCGAAATCAGCATAAAAGCCGTTGCCATATCACTGGAATCGGTAATTGACAGATTTGAAATTGACTGTGTTGTGGTAGCTAATTTGGAGCGGTAGTAGCCATCATTAATTGTTAAAGATCCAATATAAGGAGCTTCAGGTTCACTATAAATGATAAAGAGGGTTGCGCCATTCACATCTGTATTATTTACGGAAACTATAGTATCAACCGGCATACCGCTTACCACGTAAGTTCCATTACCTACTACCAAGTTTGTGACATCCGCCCTAAATGCAGCAGCTCCAACTCCCCAGCATGCCTGAAGTCCACTTTTGCCAATGTTAACACCAGCTACCGTATCCACAGTGCCGGAAGGGTTTTCAATTATCACCGATCCCGTTGTATCAGGTCCTGTTAGGTCCCACCATACGAACGCTTTTTCTATTATTGACCCCGTTGGAATTCCACTAATTAACATACTTACTGGTTGATCCTGACCAGGAAATGGTAACGCGTAATAAGCCATCTTTTTACCCAGTACAACACTGGCTTGTGTATAGTTCAATCCGCATCCGGAAATATTAAAAATAGTTTGTAATGTATCCTGAGCGTTAGAAGATGGAGCTCTTACAGCAACTGAGAAAAAGACAACTATAATCCCAAAAAAAAATCGGAAATTCAGCATGTGTAATTAAATTGACAATGATTACAATAATAAGGAATAATTTAATATTTTTCCCTTAAGCAATTGCGCATATCACTTAGGTGCAATATGATAGATTTCGGCCAATTGTGAAACCGTAAACCACCTTGAAGAATTATTTTTCCATCATTAAGTTGACATTTTTTGTCGGATTGCTTCTGCTTGGTGATACAAGCATTTTTGCGCAGTGCGCATCTCCCTATCCGCGTTGTGACATAGGTTACGGTATGGGAAGTTGCACGATGTCCAATCCGGATTGCGATCCAGGTGAAGTGGTTTCCTATGACTGGGACCTCCGGGCAAGTCCCGATACCCTTGATAGTTTATATGGTGTAACCCGCTACGGCCTTACTTGCGGAAACACCGGAACTCAGTGTATACGTTTCAATGTCAAATTACATCCAGCCACAGAAGAGCTCTCCTTTGATATGAGCCAAAAATCTGGAGCTACATTCTACAGTGTCGATTGTGGCCCCCTGATTCCAATAGGAGATACCATTTGCATTGCAGGAATTGATTCATTCTGTCTCACACTTTGTAAGCCAGGATGTAACGCGTTTGATTACTGGATCTCCGCTTCCCGGAAAACCGCTTTTGGACCGGATATTACGGTCAGTGAAGGGTGCAGTGACACGTTATGGGCGGTAGGTTTGGACCCTGCATCCGTGACCTGGACATCAATATGGCCTGGACCGGTGGGAACCCATGATGGGCTACTTAGTTGCACGAGTTGTGATTCAGCCATTATTACAGGGCCCACTCCGATCGTGGAAGATTCGATAGCTTACCAGGTTACAGGGCTCGCAATTGGATGTTCTGCCGGACCGATTACAAGCACGATCTGGGTGAAGTTTGTGCCTGGAATGAACGCCTTTATTTCTCCTCCTTTTCCTGCTATATGTGATGGTGATTTGGGAGTTGAATTAACTGCATCTGGCACAGGGGGTGCCAAACCCTACACATTTGTCTGGACGGGTCCGGATGTCACGCCAGTGTCTACAACTGACTCAACGTCCAAAATAATCGCAGGAGCCATTGGAATATATTCAGTGGAGATGTTTGACACGACAGACTGTGATCCTGCCGTTGATACGGTAGAAGTTGTCCTATTTGCTGCAGCAATAAGTGCAGATGCCGGGCCTGACGATACGGTGTGTGCGGATGCCCCGGCCGTGAACCTTGAGGGAATAATACTGGTTGCAGATAGCGCGAGGTGGACATCTCTAACAGGAGCTGGAGTATTTGCTCCAACTCGGGACAGGGATACAACCATTTATACACCAGATGCAGCAGAAATATTTGCCGGAACAGCAACATTAATGCTTGAGTCCAGGGGAAATCGGGGCTGTGCAGCTGATACTGATACAATTGTCATTGTTATAACTGCAGTTCCTTTTACCAGTGCAGATGTGGATGATGTAATATGTGAAGGTTCGACGTATACGCTGAACGGATCCTTTGGAGGAGGTGCAACTACAATCACTTGGACCACGGATGGGGATGGGACTTTTGATGACGATACCTTGAGGGCTGCGACTTATACTCCAGGTGGAGGGGATATTTCGACAGGATCAGTCAATCTTGCTATTACAACGGATGATCCGCCCGGTCCGTGTATCATCGACAGTGATACGATGATCCTTACTATAGATCCAATAGCAACCGTCGGGTCTGGAGGACCCGCCACTATATGTGAAGGAAGTTCTTATAGGTTATCCGGGAGTTTTGGAGGAGGGGCCAGCTCAATAACCTGGGCGGGTGGAGATGGTCTTTTCGACGATAATACACTGCCAGCTGCCACTTATTCTCCGGGACCGTTGGATATAGGAGCGGGAAGTGTGATCCTCACAATCACCTCGGATGATCCGGCTGGTCCTTGCCCTTTTGTTTCGGCAACGATGACGTTGACAATAAATGCTGCGCCAACAGTAGGGGCTGGAGGGGATGCTACTATATGTGCTGGAACTACCCATACCCTAAGTGGTACTATGGGTGGATCAACTTCTTCTATTACATGGTCTTCTTCGGGTACAGGATCATTTGATGATGTCAATTTATTAGGTGCAACTTATACGCCTTCAGATGCTGATACCGCTGCGCCAGGGATAATCACGCTCACCATTACATCAAATGACCCTGACGGTGCGCCGGGGCCGTGTACCGCCGTTGCAGCTTCCATGACTTTGACCATCAATCCCGAAGCGGTTGTTAGTGCTGGGGGCAATGCTACTATTTGCGCAGGAACTACCCATCTACTTTCGGGTACCAAAGCTGGAGCCACGGCATCTCACACATGGACAACTTCGGGTACTGGTACCTTTGACGATGACGCAATACTGGGAGCGACCTATACGCCTTCGGATGCTGATACAGCTGCACCAGGGATAATTACGCTTACACTCACATCAAATGACCCAGACGCGGGTGGACCTTGCACGGCCGTGTCAAATGCTATGATATTGACCATTAACCCTGAAGCTCTCGTTGGATCTGGAGGTGATGCCACAATATGTGCTGGTTCTACACATACATTGGCAGGTACCAAGAGTGGCAGTACAGCGACTACAACTTGGACATCATCAGGTACGGGTACCTTTGACGATGATGCAATACTCGGGGCTACATATACGCCTTCGGACGCCGATACCGCTGCGCCGGGAGTTATCACACTTACAATTACATCAAATGACCCTGACGGTGGCGGACCATGCACGGTTGTATCAAATACTATGATCTTGACCATTAATCCTGAAGCCATTATCAGCGCGGGTGCAAACGCTACTATTTGTGCTGGGACTGCTCATGTACTTGCGGGTACTAAAGGTGGTGCTACTGCTACTCACACTTGGACAACCTCAGGTACAGGTGCCTTTGACGACGACGCAATACTGGGAGCAACCTATACGCCTTCGGATGCGGACACGGCTGCACCAGGGATAATTATACTTACCCTCACATCAAATGACCCAGACGCGGGTGGACCATGTACCGCAGTTTCTAGTGCCATGACTCTGACCATTAATCCAGAAGCGACCGTAGGTGCAGGGGCAGATGCTGCTATTTGTGCATATGATACACATACACTATTGGGTACAATGGGTGGCAGTGCCAGTTTGATTACATGGACAACGTCTGGTACTGGATCATTTGATGATGTCAACCTATTAAGTGCGACCTACACACCGTCAGCTGGAGACACTGCGCTACCCAATGTAACACTCACGATAACCACGAATGATCCAGATGCGATCGGGCCATGCGCTGCAGCCTCAGATTTCATGGTTCTCAGTTTTACCCCTGCTGATAGACCAAGTTTCAGCTATTCTTCTGCAACTTATTGCGTGACCGGTGCTGATCCTACTCCAGTAATTGCAGGTACGCCTGGAGGTATTTTCAGTGGAGCGGGCGTTGTATTTCTCGGTGGGCTTGGTCAAATTGACTTGGATGCAACAGGTCTAGGTGTGTATGCTGTGGAATATCTAACTCCTGGACCATCAGGCTGTCCTGACAGTCTTACTGTAGCCGTAACCATTACCCTTGCACCAGATGCCACCTTTTCTTATGCTACACCTTTCTGCCAGGGCGATCCCAATCCGTTTCCCTCCTTTCCTGTTGGAGCGAGCGCTGGAAAGTTTTCTGCCGTCCCCGTAGGTATGGTATTCGCCAATGACAACACTGGCGAAATCGACTTAACTGCCAGCACCCCCGGACTCTATACGGTCAGAAACCTCATAGTTGCCTCTGGCGGATGTTCCGCGGATTCTGCCTTCTTTGTTGTAACCATTGATGTGGCTCCAACCGTTGGTGCTGATGTAGATGATACTATATGTGAAGGGAGCACGTATGTACTGTCTGGGGTTATGGGTGGTAGTACCAGTTCTATTACATGGACTACATCAGGTGATGGTGGGTTCAATCTCGCAACCCTTTTGGGTGCCGAATATACTCCTGGAGCAACAGACATAACTACCACTTCAGTTACATTGAAGATAACCAGCGATGATCCGGCAGGTCCCTGCGTAGCTATAGCAGACTCCATGGTGCTGACCATTAACCTTACAGCTACTGCGGATGCTGGGTCCGATACTGCAATTTGTGAAGGTAGTTTGTATACCCTGGCTGGAGTAATGGGAGGAACAGCTAGCAGCATTACGTGGACTACACCGGGAGACGGATCTTTTGATAATCCGGCGCTACCTGGCGCTACATATACACCTGGTAGCGGAGATATTGGTGCGGGATTTATCACCCTCACCATAACCACAAATGATCCTGACGGTGCAGAACCTTGTGTTCCTGCTTTTGACGATGTGATTGTAACGATAAATCCTATTGCCACAGTTAGCGCAGGTCCCAATGATACTATATGTGCAGGGTCAACCAGTCTTCTGGCGGGTGTTTTTGGTGGAGGCGCCTCAAGCATTACTTGGACGACCCCAGGAGATGGAGGATTCAATGATCCAAATTTACCTGGTGCCATTTATACACCGGGGGTCGCGGATATAGCTGCAGGATCTGTTGTATTAACAATCACAACTGATGATCCTGATGGTATCGGACCTTGTACTGCCGTATCCAATACAATGACGCTTACGATTAATGCGGTTGCCACTTCAAATGCCGGTTCTGATACTACCATATGTTCGGATGCCGCTTACACCTTAGCCGGATCATTTGGGGGAAGCGCAACGAGTATTACTTGGTCAACACCAGGAGATGGGTTGTTTGACAACAATACACTACCCGGAGCTACATATACTCCTGGAGTTGGTGATATTGCAGCTGGATTTATTACGCTGACCATAACGACAAACGATCCCGATGGGCCCGGTGGTCCTTGCATTGCTTCATTTGATGATATGGTGCTTACGATAGACCTAGCTGCAACTGCTTCTGCCAGTGCAAATGACACAATATGTGATGGAAGCACATATTTCCTTTTAGGAGCGTTTGGGGGGAGCGCAAGTTCAATTACCTGGACCACAACGGGAGATGGTGGATTCGATGATGCCAACCTTCCAGGAGCTGAATACACACCCGGTCCACTGGACAGAGGCTCAGGCATTGTTAGTTTGACAATTACAACGGACGATCCGGTGGGTCCATGCCCATTTGTTTTTGATGTAATGGTGCTTAACATTGATCCAATCGCAACCGTAGATGCAGGAAAAGACACAACGATTTGTTCCGGAAGTGCATATAGCTTATCGGGATCTCGAGGAGGTGGGGCTTCAACGTCAGAGTGGACCACGACAGGAGATGGCACTTTTAGCGATTCTTCTTTACCCCTTGCTATTTATACACCTGGCCCCGCAGACATCGCTGCCGGTATAGTCACGCTAGGACTTACAACTGATGATCCCTCGGGTCCGTGCCTTGCTGTATCAGATAGTCTTGATTTAACTATCAATGCGACAGCGACTGCAAGTGCTGGTGCAGATGATACCATTTGTGCAGGTATCACATACACCTTAGCCGGGGCAATAGGTGGCAGTGCAGGATCCCTGACTTGGTCGACTTCAGGAACAGGAAGCTTTAGCAGCAATATTATTCCGGCTCCAGTTTACACACCCTCCGCAGCGGATACCGGAGCTGGCAGTGTTGTTCTGACCATAACAACCAACGATCCAGATGGTGCAGGTCCATGCGCTGCAGCCGTGGATTCAATGGTACTTACCATAGAAAATGGAATAACTGTGGACGCCGGACCGGATGATTTTATTTGTGCAAACAATCCCTTCGTATCCTTGCTTGGATCGGTCACCGGTGCCACGACTACGGGCGGATGGATCACCTTAGGAACAGGCACGTTTACTCCGGATACATTCACAATGACTCCTATATATAATGCAAGTGTTGTCGATACAATATTGGGCAGTGTCACCATCGTTCTACAATCAACTAACAATGGTGGTTGTATTCCAAGAACAGATACCATGATTGTTACAATAGGACCGGGGATTTACGTAAATGCTGGCCCGAACGATACCGTATGTGCGAACAAGGATACCATATTATTGGCTGGTTCAGTGTCAGGCGCATCTATTACTGGAAAATGGACCACTAGTGGAACTGGATCTTTTACACCACACGACAGCGATTTTGCAGCTCAATACATTCCAAGCGATGCCGATACAGCTGCTGGCTCAGTTACCATTACGCTCACATCAACGAACAACGGTCTTTGTCTACCCGTTCAGGATTCTATGCTTATTGAGATTACTCCTGGTCCTCAAGTAGGAGCTGGACTGGACGCATTCGCGTGTAAGAACAATCCTAATATTATTTTGTCAGGAACAGTAACTGGCGCGACTTCTACCGGCGACTGGTTGACTTTGGGAGATGGTTCATTCGTACCAGCTTCATCGAATCTAGGGGCTACGTATGTACCAGGGGTGGGCGATACAACATTCGGTTCCGCTACTTTGGTCTTGAGTTCCACCTTTAATGGCGATTGCTATGCGGTACGGGATACTGTAATCTTGAGCTATACAGATGCTCCCATTGTCAATGCGGGCCCAGATGATTCGCTTTGTGCCAGTGACTCCGTGTTTTTAACAGGAACCGTTATTGGAGGTGCGGGAACAGGGAAATGGACGACTACTGGAACTGGTACATTTTCTCCGAACGACTCTGATCTATTAGCGGCTTATATCTTCAGCGTAGCGGATACGAGTTTGGCAAGTATCGAACTCATTCTCTCGTCTACCAATGCCGTTGGCTGTTTGGTTGAACGTGATACTATGGCGGTGGACATCGTTCCAGCCCCACAAGTAAATGCCGGGTCGGATCAATCTGTATGTGCTAACAATGATACCGTTATTCTAAGTGGCCTGGTATTCGGGGCTACTACAACTGGGAAGTGGACAACCACAGGCCCAGGCAGTTTTTCCCCTCATGATTCGGAGCTAAATGCCACCTATCTTCCTGGCTATTTACCCACAGTATTGAGCCTTGACACACTCATATTAACGTCGACCAATAACGGCCTGTGTGCCGCTACTTCCGACACAATGCTCATTGACAGAACACCGGCACCCAGCGTTGATGCTGGTAACGATACCATTGTATGTAGTGGGGACAATCTTGCGCTCACCGGTATTGTAATAGGTGGTGCCAGTTCAGGTAAGTGGACCACTACGGGCACGGGTACATTTGCTCCTAATGATAGTGATCTATTGGCAACATATACACCAAGTGCGGCGGATACGGTGGCAGGTTTTATTCAAATATCCCTTGAATCAACAAATAACGGCGGATGCGTTGCTGTGTTTGACACTTTGAATGTAACCTTCACACTAAAACCGACCGTTCTTGCAGGCACAAATATTACGGTATGCGCCAACAATGATTCTGTTTTCTTGAGCGGTACGGTTGCCGGAAGCAGTACCACGGGGCAATGGGTCAGTAATGGTTCGGGATCCTTTTCTCCCAATGATTCTGATCTTGGCGCCGTATATATACCAAGCGACGCTGACACTACTTCTGGCTCTGTGAGAATTATTCTTTTCGCAACTAATTCCTGTCCAATTTCAGACACACTCTTTGTCACCATTACACCTGCACCACAAGTGAATGCAGGCAGTGATTTTTCAATCTGTTTTGGAGACACCTCACTTACTTTAGTGGGCACCGTGATTGGAGGTTCATCTACAGGAAAATGGACCACAACTGGTGATGGGAGCTTTTCACCCAATGACTCTGATCTGAATCCCACTTACTTTTTAGGAATTGGTGATACTCTGTCGACAATCACTATGATTCTCACCTCTACAACTAATGGAAATTGTATTGCCGTTGTAGACTCCATTATTGTGACCAGATCAACTATTGCCATAGTTAATGCAGGAATCGACTTTACATTTTGCTCAAATAATGCCACTATCCCTTTAACAGGAACTGTTTCTGGAGGTGGTACTGCCGGTATATGGACATCTTCAGGAACAGGTACATTTGCTGATTCGGTCGACCTCACCACTACGTACACTCCTAGCCCAGCTGACACCGCTGCGGGAAGTGTTACAATTACATTAACATCCACTGACGCATGTCTAAATGTTGCCGATAGTGCGTTCTTCACTTTAACGCCTGCACCTCAAGTAAACGCAGGTCCTAACGTGACATCCTGTGCAAATAATCCTGATGCAGTTCTTTCGGGGGCCGTATTTGCAGGAGCTACAACAGGAGAATGGCTAACTTTAGGAGACGGTACATTCTCTCCAACGAAGACAAACTTAGGTGCGACCTATACACCTGGCGGTGGTGATATTGCTGCTGGATCGGCAACTCTCGTACTTACCTCTACATTTAACGGTACATGTTTTCCTGAAACCGACACTATGACCGTGATTATTGGCCCTGCACCGCTAGTTGATGCTGGCGCTAACCAAGTGGTGTGTAACGGTGATGATGTATTCTTGAACGGAAGTGTAACGGCAGGTTCTACTACCGGATTTTGGACTTCAACAGGAACTGGGACATTTGCTGACGCATCTCTTCTCAACGCGGTTTACACACCGAGCGCTGCTGATACTGTGTTTGGATCTGTCTTTCTAATTCTGTCTTCTACTTTTAATGGTACTTGTGTTGCTGTATCCGACATCATGACTGTCACATTAACTACTAAGCCCAAGGTTGTGGCTGGAAATGACACATCAGTTTGTGCGAACAATGCAAGTATCGCCTTGTCGGGCTCTGTAACGGGAAGTACAACCTCCGGCCGATGGTCGACCTCTGGCAGCGGAACATTTTCACCGAATGATTCTGACCTATCAGCCACTTATATTCCAAGTAATAGCGATACTATTGCTGGATCGGTAACCATCCATTTGGTCTCTACCAATGCTTGCCAAATATGGGACTCGCTGACAATTACAATTACCCCAGCACCAGAAGTAGATGGTGGTCCTGACCAAATTCATTGCAGCGACACACTCTCCGTTGATTTGGTTGGTTCTGTTAGCTCAGGAGCAACAACAGGAATTTGGACGACTTCTGGATCTGGCGTCTTTACCAATGACACACTTTTATCCACTACCTATTTAGCCAGCTCAGCGGACACACTTTTGGGCATTGTCTCAATCGCTTTGACTTCTACTAACAATGGAAAATGCTTTGCTGTTGTCGATTCAATGACCATAAGTTTTGTTCCACCTCCTGTTGTTACCGTGAGTGGAGATCAAGTTTTATGTGCAAACCAGAACGTTCCGCTTAGTGGTACGGTATCAGGTGGGTCAACCACTGGGTTTTGGTCCACCGTGGGAACAGGATCATTTGTAGTTGACTCCTCCGATCTCAATGGCTCATACATTTTCAGTGCTGCGGATACGGCCTTACCTACACTCACCATTGTTCTCGAATCATTTTCATCTCCAGGGTGCCCGGCAAAGAAAGATTCTTTCCTAGTCACAATTTTGCCTGCTCCACAGGTTTTCGCTGGCAACGACACTACGGTGTGTATGAATAACGATACAATATTTCTAAACGGAACGGTTCAAATCGCCTCCACGACAGGCAAATGGACTAGTAATGGCACGGGTACATTCCTGCCAAATGATTCTGATTTAACCGGAATCTATGTTCCTAGTCAAGCAGATAACGATTCTGGATCGGTTGTACTTACCTTAACTTCTACCAATAATGGCAATGGATGTTTAGCTGTTACAGATAACTTCACTGTAACGTTTTCACCGTCCAGTCCTGTTGTGAGCGCAGGCTTTGACACGTACAGATGTAATGGTAGTGGCTTTAACCTAATTGGTTCCGTAACAGGTGGAGCTACAACTGGTCTTTGGACAACAACTGGAGCGGGTACATTTATGGCAAGTGACTCAATTCTCGCACCTAGTTATTTTCCTGGTGCAACGGATACATCCACCGCTTTTATCGTTGTGCTGACCTCCACAAATAATGGAACCTGCCTGGCGGAGTCTGATACAATAAATGTTATCTATACTGCTCCACCCACTGTTTCAGCTGGTCCTGACGATACAGTATGTACCAATAACGACTCTGTATTTTTAACAGGAGTTGTGTCAGGAACTTCAACAACAGGTTACTGGTCATCGACAGGGACTGGTAACTTTTCTCCAGATAGTACAGCTTTAGCTGGCACCTATTCCCCAAGTTCAGCAGATGCAGCGGCTGGTACGATTTCATTGTTTTTACAATCAACCAATGCGTGTCTCGTTACGGACACGCTAGTGCTCGAAATCATCCCCGCTCCATTTGTAACTACTGGCGGACCTTATATTTTATGTGTTGGTGACACAGCAGCTTCACTTACCGGAGTGATAAGCGGTATTACAACCACTGGAATTTGGACCACACCTGGAACAGGTACTTTTAGTCCGAATGACTCGGATCTAAATGGAACCTACTTTCTCGGTCTGGGTGAACAAGCTATTGGAGATTCCACAATGCTGGTGCTAACTTCAACCAATAATGGACAGTGCTTAGCGGAGTTTGATACGTCTTATATAGTGATCACTTCCATTCCAACCGTCAGTGCAGGACCGGATGATATCGCTTGTGCCAACGTCAACTATCAATTGAATGGCTCCGTAGTTGGCGGCGCAGGTACTGGAATGTGGAGTACACTTGGATCAGGCTCGTTCACGCCGGACTCCACAGCTCTCACAGGGAACTATATTTTTAGCGCTGCGGATACGACAATTAAATTGGTTACACTGGTTCTCACCACCACAGACGCATGTGTGACACTGACGGATACCATGGATCTTACCGTTACTCCTGCGCCAATGGTGGCAGCAACCATTAAGCAGGCGATATGCTCAAACATGGACTCCGTGGAGCTGTTCAGCAATATTATTGTGGCCAGTGGAGGAACATGGACCACCAATGGCGCCGGAACATTTTTCCCGGATAGTACGGCTGCGCTAGGTTCGGATTCGGTTATGTACGTCTTAGGCCAACAGGAGATTGACAGTGGTAATATTATCATCACATTAACATCTACAGGTAATGGAAATTGCAATCCTGAATCAGGTGTTTTGGACATCCTTATAATTGCAGCCCCGATTGTGTTAGCTGGGCCGAATCAGTCTGTTTGTTTTGATAATTTCAATGTACTCTTAAATGGCTCCGTTGTCAGCGCTGCAAACACAGGAGTCTGGTCCTCTTCTGGAAGTGGGTTTTTCGCGCCGGACGATTCAACAGTAAATGCTGTATACGTTCCAAGCTTGCTTGATACTACAGCTGGAGCAGTTACGCTCACTCTAACTTCAACCAATAACGGAACGTGCAATGTAGTTGCGGATTCATTGATCGTCACTTGGTCAGAAAGACCGGTTGTTCAGGTTGCTGGAGATACTAGCGTATGTGTTGGCACGGCGTCAATTCCAATTTCAGGTACGGTGACGGGAAGCCCTGGAACTGGCATATGGACGTCAAATGGAACCGGAACTTTTAGTCCAAGTAACACTGTCATCTCTCCTGCTTATAATCCAAGCTCAGCTGATGACTCCTTGGGAATTGTAGTCTTAACATTAACGGCCACCAATGGATGTGCTCCTTCTCTGGACAGCCTGACTATATATATCAACCCGAATCCAGTAGCAATATTTAATGCAACTACTTTCTGTGATAGCTTAGATGTACCCATCGTAGACCAGTCGCTTGTAAATTCAGGTGCAATTGCGGGCTGGAATTGGAATTTTGGTGATGGGTTTACTGATTCGGTACAATTTCCTTCTCACACTTATATCAATACTGGTAATTTCAATATTCAACTCATAGTTACATCAGATTCAGGCTGTACTTCAACCGCCAATCAAGCCATTTCCTTGAATTCACTTTCATCGTCATTCTCTGTGGTTCCAGGCTGTGTAGGACAAATTGTCCCATTTACTGACAGCTCAATTGTTTTCAATGATTCCATCGTTTCATGGACCTGGGATTTTGGTGATTTCACAACATCATCTAGTCAAAATGCCCAACACACCTATTTGACTGATGGTCAGTATGTTGTTAGTTTAACAGTACAAACGCAGGCGGGATGTATTTTATCAAGTTCTCAGACCATCACTATCAATCCAAAGCCAATTGCTGGCTTTACTGTCAGTAATCTAAAACCGGTTCAATTCGATATAGTCAGCTTTTTCGACCAGTCAACCGGAGCCTCAATCTGGGCTTGGGACTTTGGAAACGGGGAAACATCCCAACTTCAGAACCCTTCACACGAGTATGAGGATTACGGAACTTTCATTGTTACCCAATATGTTCAAACCGACTCAGGTTGCTCAGATACTTTAACAATGTCGATAGAGGTAATTGGAGAGTTTGCAGCAGATTTACCAACAGCATTTTCTCCCAACGGTAATGGGGAAAATGACATCTTCTATGCGCGTGGTGGTCCTTTCACGGAAATGTTACTAAAGGTATACAATGAGTGGGGTGAGTTAATCTTTTCATCCACTGAACCCGGAATAGGTGGAGGCTGGGATGGTACCTATAAAGACATTCCCCAACCGGTAGGGGTATATGCGTATATTATAGTCGCTGTATTGGATAGCGGTGAGGAATTTAACAGAAACGGTGATATTACTTTGGTCAGATAGACATATGACGGAGAATATAAAATATAGAACCTACGGCTCCAATTTAATAATGGGCATTAGGCTTTGTGTTTGGATGATGTTGTGCGGTCAACTTAGCGCACAAGATGCTCATCTCTCCCAATTTTCATCTTCACCAATGTATTTAAATGCTTCATTGACTGGGATGTATAGTGGTAATTACCGAGCTTACCTCAATTACAGAACTCAGTGGGCTGCAGTAGGTTCAAAGCCATGGGAGACCTTTGCAGTCTCCTACGACAGGCCTTATAAACGATATGGATTTGGTGCATTCGCTATGAATAACCGTGCCGGTGCTGGAGGTTTTAACGTTTTAAACTTCATGTTGTCCGGTGCCTATGAAATTACAGATGACCCAAAAATGTATAATCATATGTCGGTTGGCCTTCAGCTGGGGTTTATTCATAAATATTTCAATCCGGATAAGTATCTTTTTGACAACCAATATAGCCTGGCTAATGGGGGTGGCTTCACAAACACTTTACCCATTGGAGAAACCTTTAACAATACGACGGTCTTCCTTCCAGAGGCAAATATTGGAGTTTCATACTATAACTCGAATAAAATGCAGAAGTATTCTCCCTATGGGGGATTTTCATTGTTTCACATAACCGCACCAAAGGAAACCTTCCTCGGTCTTGAAGATAATCGGTTACCAAGGAGATTCTTAGCACATGGAGGAATGAAGTACAGAGTGGATGAAAATTGGACGCTGGATCCGAACTTCTTATTTATGAGGCAGAAAAATGTGAACGAGATTCACTTTGGTGTACTCAGCTATTATAACTGGACGAAGGCCAATAGTATTCGAAATAAATATGGTCAAACTGAAACGATCTTAATTAGCGGACTGGCTTACAGAAACCAAGATGCTGTATTAATTCATCTCGGGCTCGTCCATCAGGGGATACAATATAGAGTTAGCTATGATATCAACACCTCATCATTAAATACCGTTAGTAATTATCGTGGCGGATTTGAGTTGTCGATTATATATATGAGTCCTAAATTGAGACAAATGCCAAGCTTGGAAATAGACTAAGGTGAGTGAATTAAAATGAACGTAATTACACACATAATTAATCGAAGTGTCTTATGGCTATTCTTTCTAGCCGCGATGACGGTTAATGCCTTTTCGCA
Source organism: Nitrospinaceae bacterium (assembly GCA_016763735.1). Lineage (GTDB taxonomy): Bacteria > Nitrospinota > Nitrospinia > Nitrospinales > VA-1 > UBA8687. The sequence goes on from JAESTE010000092.1 coordinate 15,721, forward strand.
AGACAAACAATCTGACGTAGAGCAGGATTCAATCCGAAAGCACAATATTGACTTCAAGAAAAAATTACAAGCTGAAAAGTCCTATAATGAAGGAGTTAAAGCCTTTGAAGAAGGTAGGTTGGACGAAGCTTTAGGTCATTTAGATCAAGCACTCAATACTTATTCGGATTTCCAGGAGGCTCTATTCAATAGGGCGAGTGTACGAATGGAAAAATCAGATTTTGAAGGAGCGAATACGGATTTATCCCGGTTACTCTCACTCAATAATTCGCATGCCCAGGGTTATTACCTGCGCGGAAAAGCATCCATTGGCCTGGCAAAGTTTGAGCAAGCAAAAAAGGATTTGGCTAGGTCCATTTCGCTAGACCCATCCAATGGCAAGTGCCATTATAAACTTGGGTACGTGAATTTTGAAACTGGCAATTTCGAAGAAGCGATTGGCAACTATTCCGAAGCTATAAAGCTCAATCCCAATTTTGCATACGCGTATAATGATAGAGGAAGCGCGAAGCGTGCACTGGAACAATATAAGGAAGCCATTCAAGACTATTCTGCAGCAATTGTTTTGGATAAGCAAATGGCGATTGCTTATAACAACAGAGGAAGCTGTAATCGAAAACTGAAGCAGTACAATGCTGCTATTCAGGATTACACCAAGGCGATTACAGCAAAACCGGATTACACTATAGCATTTAACAATAGGGGCTCTGCAAAGTTTGAGCTAGGTGATTTTGAAGGTGCATTAATGGATTATACTCTGGCCATCAATTACAATTCAAAATACTCTTACGCATACAATAACAGAGGTTATACCAATCACAAACTTGGTAAATACACGGAAGCGATTAAGGACTTCAATAAAGCGATTGAAATTGATGAAAGCTATGGCTACGCATTCTTAAATCGTGGTATTACTAAAGAAATGTTGAGAGATGCGAGTGCTTGTGACGACTGGCGACGTGCAGCGGATTTGGGAATTAAGAATGGTAGAATTTATTCGGATCAAGATTGTGCTGACTAAATATCTCACATATATAATAAGTGCTTGCGTAACACTCTGTCTGTGCAGCCAAGTCTCATACGCGCAAGAACCTGATTGGTCAAACCTGCCACCCTTCTTTGGAGGCACGAGAGGATTTAGTACGCACAGTATGTCGGACCATGCAATGATCTTGGGAGATGACGGCAAGCTCGTTGCAAAAGGGGACAAGTACATATACTATGGGCAAAAGAATTATCCAATGGCCCTGGAATACTACCAGGAAGCCTACAAGAACAACTCAGGTAATGCTGAACTGAATTTTAAAATTGGATACTGCTATTTACAGTCGGGAAATAAAACCAAGTCTGTGGTGTATCTGGACAAAGCACTGCAACTGAACAAGAGAATACATGTAAATGCTCATGATTATTTGGGTCAAGCGCACCAAATCAATGAGGACTTTGACAAGGCAATCGAGCATTATAAAGTGAATATTGCGGAGTATGCTAAACGCCATCCAAAAATGCGTGAATCTCAAATAGATTCAGCTGTTGCCCGCACTAGGAAACGAATAAGTGAATGTGAGTCTGGAATTGAATTAATGAAA
>JAESTE010000093.1 GCA_016763735.1 Nitrospinaceae bacterium
CCATTTTGCATCATCCACGCCAATATGAAGCGCCACAGCATCGAACGCCGCCTTTGAGGCCGCAATTACATTGTCCAAATCACGCTTACGGTTATCTGGCGGGTAAAAACGGACAGTTACCCTAACCGTTTCGGTGTTAATTCCACCGACGCCCTGCAACACGCATTGATAGCCACATTCGCGCTTGTAGGATTTGGTAATCTTGGCTTTTTTTGCCCAGTGAATCCGGTGGTTTGGATTAAGCTCTTTGGGTGGATAGGGAAGCTGGACAATCATGCAATAAACCTCCGGCGCGGGCCTTTGAAATTGCATTCACGCTTCAAAGCCTCGATCACGGATTGACGCTTGTGCTCAATACGGTTGCGTTTGTGGAATATGATGATCCCAAACATGGCGAGGAGCTTTTTCATGCGACCGCCTCCATTGCATCCAGCAACCCACCACGATCTGTGTCAATTCGTTTTTCTGCTATGGCCGCGTATTCCGGGTTTAGCTCGATCAAGATGCAATCTCGCTGCAGCCGATCTGCTACAAGCCCAGTTGTCCCTGCGCCTCCGAATGGATCTAAAACCATCCCACCTTTAGGGCACCCTGCCTCAATACAGCGCCTTGCAAGTTCGGGCGGAAACGTGGCAAAATGTGCCTCAGAAAACGCTGCCGTTGGTATGTTCCAAACTTCCACCGGAGCAGGCTCAACATTTCGTAAATTTCTTTTGGTCACCGGCAATGACAACGCACTGTCAAAACTATCATTTGCCCGGTCTGATCCAATTTGGTTCATTACATCTTGCGACAAACGCGCATGTGTATTTTTGCTGACCGGCTGAAGAACAGCATTGGCATCGTAGTCATATTTGGCTGATTTGGTGAACAACCATATTTTTTCATGCGCCCCAGATGGCCGGTCCGATACACTTTCAGGCATTGGATTGGGTTTCGCCCAAATGATTTCTGATCTTACCCACCAACCTGCATCTTGCATAGCAATCGCAAATCGGTTTGGAACCATACACAGGTCTTTGGGTTTCAAATAACCACCCGCCATAATTCGTTTTGTGTTTCCAGTTTGGCCTTTTGGATTTTTGCCGCTCTGGGATCGCGTGGAGGTCGAAGGCGGACCATCAGCGCAAATCGGCCCTACTGTTGAAAACGGTTTATCCCGAAACGTACGATCATCTGTACCCAATGCTTTGGTATCAGCAGCAGAGCGTCCATTAGGTGTTGAAGCATAGCAATCTCCATAATTTACCCAACATGTGCCACCGGGTTTTAATACCCGTTTCACCTCTTCGAAAACCGCAACCATGACTTCCAGATGTTTAGACAGCGTTGCTTCTAACCCAATTTGCCCATCGACTCCGTAGTCACGTAAACCCCAATATGGTGGAGAAGTAACCACGCAATCGACAGATTCCGATGCCATCGACCTGAGAGCCGCTATGCAGTCATCTATGATGATTTGCACGCTCATGCTGCTGCCTCAAATAAATCCGGAGCCATCCCCAGCGCACTCAGATACAAATCCAACACGGCGCCTTGTTCTTCCCGCTCAGCGGCCTCAATTTTTCGCAGTGAAACAACCTTGCGCAGGATTTTTGCATCAAACCCATTGGCCTTCGCTTCCGCATAAATTTCTTTGACATCGTCAGCGATTGCCTTCTTTTCTTCTTCCAGATGCTCAATCCGTTCAATGACAGATTTGAGCTGGTCTTTTGCAATACCGGTGTCAGTCATGGTTTTTTCCTCTTTTCAATTTTCGCCAGCAGTGCCTCAGCCTCAGCCAGAATGTCCGCATCAACATCATTGCCCCCCGCCCTTTCCATTTTGATTTCATGCGCGAGTGATTTTAATTTCCAAGCGCAATGGGAAAGGTACGCATCCCTGATTTTCTTGAATAAACCCGCTTCAACCGACTTGGCTTTGCCCCGGCGAATGCGATCAAGTGTCCAATAATTAAAACCGTAATCACGCGCCAAACGACGCAATGCTGGCTGCGTATCCGACGTGCCCCGAGCCTCATGTAAAATCATGCGGGATATAAACCCACGCGCACGATCTGCTGGCTGCTGAATTGTGTTCGAAATACTCATTGGCTCGAAGTGCCCGATATTGGGGTACATTGTGCTTTCCATCCTGTGCTTTGTTTCTCGAACGGATGTGAACGAGAAACGAGGTACACAGAATGGAGAAAAAGGACGTGGACAGAATTCCAGATACGCAGGACGATAAACCCGCGCAGGGTTTTGAAAGTGTCGGTAAACACGCCGATAATGTCATTGATCTTGCGGACGAAGCGCGAAAACGGCGCATTCGCAGCCCAACTGAATTCTGGTGGTGAGGGTAACCTGGGAGGATTAAATCCCCTCACCACCTTTCCGGCCGGAAATTGGTGACTGGCTTGTATTGCCCACGCGCCAATCATACGTGGGGAATCAGGGCATGGTGATACCCTTAGCAATTTCGTTTGGGCGGTGAGGTTCATTCTTCACCGCCCTTCCCCGCATGAATAAATGCACCGACAATCAAGCCAAGAAAAATGGAAGCAGCTATCCAGATAAGAATAATGGTGAGCCATGTCATGCGGCAGTGCTCGCGGAACCACGGGGCACATCTTCCCTAAGGGCGGTCAACCACTCCAAGGTTACTCCCTCAACCCCACTACGAGCGGCAATCTCAATGACCTTGCCCCAATGGGCTGGGCTAATTGAATTACGATATCTCATTTGTCGTGCGGCTTCATAATTGCAGCCCATATCCTCTTGAAAAGCTGCAATGGATGACCAACAATCAATAAGGTTTCTGATGTCGTGTGGTGTGTTCATAAATTATCAGTACATTATGTACTAATCAAATACAAGTCGTTTTCGTACCCTACGTACGGGAAACTTTCGCTATGGCTGTATTATGGAAGAACCTAAACACAGATTACAGCAAGCAAGAGCAAAGGCTGGTTTCAAAGGCCCTGCCGACACGGCACAGGCGATTACGAGTGTCAATCAAAACACGCTCACCAGCCACGAAAACGGCAATAGGCTCATTTCAAAAAAGGCGGCAGAAATTTATGCTGGTATTCTTGGAGTTGATGCAGGATGGATTCTTTTTGGCAGCGAGGCGAAACCAACGCCAATGGAGATCCCTGTTGTATCTCTTGTGAGCGCAGGCAACATCATTGAACAAGATGCGATCATGCCGGAGGATATTGAGCGATGGATTACCATATCTGACTTGCCATCCGGCAACTGGCTTGCTTTTGGAGTTATGGGCGACAGTATGAACCGGATAGCCCCAAACGGCAGCCTTATTCTGATCAATCGTGAGGATAACCGCCTTGTCGACCAGCGGTTCTATATTTTTTACTCTCCCGAAACCGGGGCCGCTACATTCAAGCAGTATCGTAAAGCAGTCCCACCCAGAATGCAGCCGTATTCAACAAACCCGGAACATATTTCAGAACCGCTGAAAGAAGACATGGCCGTGTTTGCTCGCGTTCGAAGGGTAATCACCGATGTCTGATCAAGTAGCTAAAATTGATTGGGTGAAGCCGAGATAATCACAGGCTGTAATAGCTCCTCTTGCAACATTGGCTGCGATTGAGTTTAATAAAACTCAACACATTAGATATCGCGTAAGTAAATCGAATGAATCAGACAAAAATCGCAACGCGATCTACTCTATTGCTTTCACTTTTGTTCATTTCAAGCTGCTCGTCTGGAGCGCGGTACGCAATCAACAATTACAAATCTGTACCAGTTGTTCGCTTTTCGGCAACTGACGGATCAACATACCGAATATTTCACAAACCATCAGAAAAGCGCCTTATGATTACCCCCAGCCTTGCGGCGGCGGCAGGTCAAGGTGCCCTGCAAGGCATTTCTTTGGGAGCAATTAACTCTGGAAGGCCGGTCATTTTATATGAAGACGCTGCAATTCAATATTTAGCCTCAAAGGGCTCCAGGTGCCAAGTCACAAAAAGCTTTCTTGTGGTTAAGCCACAATACGAAATACGCTATGAATGCGACGAAATGGTTATCTCAAAAACCAACGACACCCACTTCAACAAATTAAAAGCTGAAAACCCCACATGGTGATGACCAAACTTTGTCTTTTGCCCCAATGCCTTTGAACGGTGCCAGCTCGCACGAAGAAGTACGCGTCCGGGCAAAGGTAATTTGGATTATGAAAAAACCGTAAATTTATAGGGCTGGAGTGTATAATTCAAAGTAATTGCAAAGTACCTCGACTAACAACATAGCCATTGGATTGGGAGTGGTGAGTACGGTAGACCTATGACAGCCCCAATATCCGGCTTAATTCAAAGGCAGCTTCTTCAGTTTGCACTTTTGCAAGTATTGATATGTCGCCATTGCCATCACCGTTATGCTTTTGATATAAAAAGTAGCCAACCGAATCTTCTGTACTAATATTATTTGCGGCGGCAACCGATGATGTCAGCGGTGCAATATATAATTGCGACCCAATTTCGACTTCACCACTTAAAAAATAATCAGCCATTTAAGGACCCTTAATGAGCAAACAGACCCACCGTGAAGTGAAATACCCAAGAATGTCGGACAATAAACTTTCCGACTACATGAATGCTTCTGAACAAGTCCGGCGAGGTATATTACAGAGTTGTAAATACCAAAGAAAAACAGCTGTTATTCAGCACCGAGAAGCCAAGAAAATCATAGCTGAATCAATGACTAATGGCAAATTGGATATTGTGACCTTGAAGCATAAACTTGAAATTTTTGAGGGTAGAATCACCGACACACAGTTTGAGGAAGACGTTAAGCAACACAACATAGATTATGTTAATAATGTGTTACGCATGGGATTCTCAGGATTAAGCGGGAGCGATTTTCAACGAACTACTAAATCGCGGAAACTCGATTTTTACGGGACAGAAATCTCTTTTTTCCCCGAAATGCTGGTTACCAGAACGAACGCAAGAAACAATCGAAAAATTGGCGCTTTGAATTTCCGGTACAGTAAATCTGCAAAACTGCCAGATGAAACAGCAACGTATCAATCTGCCCTGATGTTCGGGGCCTTGAAGGTAGATCCGTTTGAACCGGAAGCGTCTCCCGAACACGCGCTTTGCCAAACGCTTGATGGATTTAACGGCAAAGTTTATTGCGCGCCGACTAATGCAATTTACCTTTACAACGAAATGAAGGCCGCTTGCGGGTCTGTGGCGATGCAATGGCCAAACATTGAGCCACCCAAAAGCGCGGTCCTGTGACGAGCGCAACGCTATAGAGTAACTAACTAACTAACTAACTGACTTGGGTTGTTATTATTGTTTGTTTTCTAATCCCTGACCGCTGGAAGCCTTGAGGAGAGGGCATAGGATGAAACAGTCCCGCCCCCTATAGGCAGAACCGTTCCACCCCGCCACGATCTGACCAGCCGGAGCCGCCTGTCGTGTCGGACAGCCATAGTGCTGCAACGCCTATAGCCTCTCTCCCTACTTTATCGACATTGATGCATGTCGGCTGACCACCCTCGGAGATTTAGGACCGGGTGTTGTCTATGTCAGCGTCCCGTGGTAGATATAAACCATTCGTTATATGGTTGAGACCGCCACCGCCTTTATTTGCGTCCAGTCTCATTTTAAATCTTTAGGCTCTAGCGAGAAATCGCCGGGGCCTTTTGCTTTGAGCCCCTGACTCCGGTAACGTCAGGACATCTTTGCGCAAGGAATCTCAGATGAGACACGCCGACCGCAAAGTAGGCTGTATTCAGCAACCTGTGTCCCTGACTGAATCAGGGGCTAAGGCGAATCTTGCATCAATGATGCAGGGCAACTCGCCGAATGAATGCCGCAGATCATGAGCTGCGACACTCGACCGCCAGCTAGGGCGGGATACAAGTACTTCCAAAATCAACCCTTTCAGGTTGGTTCCGGAACTGCCTGTTGGAGTTTTCAGCGATGAAAAAACCTACAGTATCGATCACCATCAATGTGAATATCGCTCTTTGCTTGTTTGGCATTGCCGCCATAATCACTGCGATCTGGTAATCCGGGCCTCGTCAGAAACGGCGGGGCCTTTTGGCTTTCTATTCCAAGTATTTTATAAAAACAAGAAAAATCGTACAAAAAGTACTTGACCATATATCGTACATAATGTACTAATATCTTCATCACCGCAGCAAATGCCTCGGTGCCAGAGACGCAAGACGGGCAGTTAGTCCCTGATCTCTCTGAAGGAATTGAAGGGATAGAACGCATGTCGAATGTTTTAAAAATCACCAAAGATGATCTGGACAAAAATAATATTTACGTTGGTGACGCCGATGTAACGAATTTCAGCGGATCGATTGAAATCGAAGCCAATCTTGGATGTGTGAAATTCACAACCAGTGTTCGAGCAAGCAACCACATTCTGGCGAAAGCTGGCTCCGGCATTGAAGCTGGCTTGGGCATCGAAGCTGGCTCCTGCATCAAAGCTGGCTCCGGCATCAAAGCTGGCTGGGGCATCGAAGCTGGCTCCGGCATCGAAGCTGGCTACGGCATCAAAGCTGGCTACG
>JAESTE010000094.1 GCA_016763735.1 Nitrospinaceae bacterium
CCATTGGAATCTGCATTACACAGTGGCAGCAATGTATCCGAAATAACAGCATCTAGTGAATCAGGTTCGGTAATCTCTAGTGGGATTGACCTGAAACACGCTGCCGCAGATTTCACAATAACTCTGTGCCATCCTTCACAGAGACCAGTGGCGGTATTAGTGATGTCACCAGTAGCTATTCCTAAGTAATCCTCCCAATTATAGGTATGAGGAAGTGTACTTCCGGTGGACACTACGACTGCACCACCGTCGCATGATCCAGCGCATGAGATCATGGTTGAGTCGATTATCGACGCAGCCATATTGGAGGTATCAGTAATGGTAATTCCACAATTAGAGGTACATCCATTGTTATCAGTAACAGTAACACTGTAATTTCCTGCAAGCAGATTACTCAAGGTGTCATTTGTGTCAGTTGGAGTTGTGTTCCACGAGTAGTTATAGGGAGGAATACCACCATTTCCTGCAGCTACTGCAAAGCCCGTAGCACTATCTAACCCACATCCAGTTCCGGAATCTGCCGGAAACAGGCACGACAAGAATGTGGGTTCCGCAATGACGATCAAGGAATCTTCCGCAACACAGCCGTTTGCATCTGTAACTGTGACTGCATAGACTCCAGCACACAAGTTATCTGCAATTGAATCAACTTGCGCCAGTGAATCATCCCACAAGAATGTGTAAGGCCCCGTGCCTCCTTGCGGACAAGCTTTTGCACTTCCATCACAGGACGAATTACAAGACACATTGTTGGTGTCGCATACATTGGCGGCCAATGGTGCTGGTTCTGTTATGGTAACAGGAGCCGTAGTTATACACCCATTTGCATCTCTTACAACCGCATAATACAATCCTGCACAAAGACCAGTGATTGTGGTATCATTCACCCCTGGACCTAAGAGTACCGTTCCTCCACTATCAGTCCATGTATACGTGAATCCACTAACACCACCAGATCCACTTGCGGTAGCTGACCCATCGCAGAGACCAGTGCAGGAGATCATAGTTGTATCCGTAATAGCGCTGCTCAGACTATCTGGCCCTACGATTACAATAGTGTCCATTGTAATACACCCATTTGAATCTGTCGCAGTTACGATGTATGTAGAAGCACATAAGGAATCGGCCGTTGTACCAGTATCCCCATTGTCCCAGTTGAAAGTATATGGCGTATTTCCGCCAGTTCCGAATACTATTGCTACGGCATCGCAGGTACTATCACAAGCTGCAGAAGTGGTGCTTACGGTATCTACTACAAATGGGGTAGGTGCCACAATTGTTAAACTGTCACTGGCCGAGCATCCCAGAACGTCGGTTACCGTTATTACGATACTGCCAGCACAAAGAGAATCAGCCGTTAAGCCAGTATCTCCATTGCTCCACAATATAGTAAGAGGTGGAGTTCCTCCAGATAAAGCTGCTGTTACATTTCCCTCGCACCCACCGTCGCATAGGGCGGCCGAACTATCCGTAAATGTGATAACAATTTCTGGAGGTTCACTAATCGTAAGGAAAGCAGAATCGGTACACCCTAACGAGTCCAGTACAACTCCGTATAACGTGTCCTTGGCACAAAGAGAATCAGCTGTTGTTCCTGATTCACCACTCTGCCATGAAAATGTCAGTGGTGGATTTCCACCGAACCCGACCATTACAGCCTGACCGTCACAAACATCGAAACACGAAGCGTCCGTTGAATCAGTAATGATTGAAAAGATTTCCAGGGGCTGAGAGAGCATGACAGAATCCTGAGCGGTACAGCTATTCGAATCTGTAACAATTACAATATTCATCGTATCAGCACACAAGACAATTGCAGAGTCAAGTGAGTCAGAAGTCAGTACCCAATCATACGTATAAGGTGCTGTACCACCAACCGTTATCGTCCTTGCAATACCATCACAAGTTCCAAAACAGGATGCATTGACGCTATCAGTGACCGTTATTGAAAGCACTCCTGGTTCAGAAAGTGTAACGAATGCAGTATCTGTACAAGCATTACTGTCTACCACAACCAGTGTGTCTACTGTTCCTGCACTTAAACCAGTTATGGTATCGTCCACCAATCCAACGGGTGGGGACCAAGTATATGTGTATGGCGTAGCTCCTCCTGTTGCAAGTCCAACTGCCATTCCATCTGATAATCCAAAACAGGAAATGTTTGTACTATCTGATATTGTAACACTCAGTGCCCCTGGCGCCGTTAACATAACCGAATCTATGGCCGTACAACCGAAACTATCACTTACTATAATTCGGTATAATGAGTCGGCACATAAACCTATGGCTGTATCATTCGCTTGTGTTGCTGGATCATCCCACAAGAAGGTGTAGATTCCAGTACCGCCACCAGGTGTCACCACGGCAGTTCCATCACATACGCCATTACAGGAAATGTTTGTACTGTCAGTTATTGTTGCCATGAGTAGGGCAGGTTGAGAAAGTGTGACCGTAGTCGTATCCTGACACCCAAGGCTGTCTTCAATGGCTACGGTATATAGGGTATCCGAGAATAGAGAACCCGCAAGTGAATCTGTATCAAAATCGGGGTTATTGTCCCATAGGTAGGTGTAAGGTGCAGATCCTCCAGCAGGAGTAACAATTGCCGTTCCGTCGTTGAGTCCAAAGCAAGAAATATTGGTGGTAAGTGTAATACTCGAAGTAAGGCTCAATGGTTGGGTCAATGTATGGGTAAGCGAATCCTTGCAGCCATTGGCATCTGTCACAACCACCTTTGTTGCGGTATCTGCACATATTCCAATAGCAAATGAGTCAACTTGAAGGGCTGGATCATTCCAGGCATAAGTATATTGTTTTGTTCCTCCTACCGCTATAGCCACAATGCTTCCGTTACAGAGGCCATTGCAGGTAATATTCGTATCACTGGCCAGTGTAATATTCAAATCCCCAGGTTGAGTTATGACAATGGTATCCACTATAAAGCAGCCCGTGAAATCCGCGATTGTATCAATATAGGTTCCGGCAATAACGTTTTTTAAGGTATCAATATTGGCTCCAACTGGGGTCCAAATATGCGTATATGGAGGTGTTCCACCTGAAGGTGCAGTCCGGGCCTCTCCATCGCTTAGACCAAAACAACTTACATTGACTCCTGAAATTAAAGATATAATTTCGGTGGGTGTAGTAATAGTTGTTGATCCGACTACAACACATCCAATAGCATCTTCTACTGATACAAAGACGGGCCCAGCACACAGACTGTCAGCAAATACACCTGTATCAGGATTCGTCCATGTTATCGTATATGGAGGAGTACCAGTGAAGGCTTGAATGTATACTGTTGCAGTTCCATCGCAATCACCAAAGCAAGTAACTCCGGTGCTGTCAAGAGAATCAATGATGGGTGCTCCAAAATTGTTAACACCAACAGTAAAGGTGTCAATGCAACTATTTCCATCTGTCAATTCCAGATTTTTGAATCCTGCACATTGATTGAATATCGTGTCATTTCCCGCAGGAGAAGGAGAGAATGGATCATACCAGTTGAAAGTATATGTTCCCGGTCCTGTGCCTCCAAGAGGACTACTCGCAGCCAACCCATCACAAACGCCACAAGTTGCGTCCACCGTGGTAAATCCAGGGGTCATTGCCAATGGCTCCGTTACACAAACGGAATCTATGGCGGTACAACCCTGAACATCTGTTACCGTGACGAAGTAGCATCCTGGCGCTAGTCCTGTAGCAGTTGAATCTGACTGATTACCGGTTGCAGCATCCCATAAAAATGTATAGGGTCCTGTTCCTCCTGTTGGGTGTACATGAGCCTTCCCAGTATCGATACCATTACAGGCGAGGTCAGTGCTATCCATTGTTAGAGCCAGAACCGGGGGCTCCGTAATAACAGCACTATCAACAAGGGTACAGCTGCCGTCGTTAATGGTAACATACCAAGTACCCACAGATAAGATACCAGCTACTGGCGTTATGTCTCCATTTGACCATATAAAAGTGTAAACCCCTGAACCTCCAGTCGGAGCCGCAGTTGCGCTACCGTCGCTAAGACCGAAGCAGGAAACATTGCTATTAACGGTAACTGTATTTCCAAGTACGACCGGCTCGAGTATTGTATTGGAAGCTGAAACTGTACATGAATTTGCATCAGTTACTGTAACGCCCATAAAGGTGGTATCGCAAAGCCCAACGGCCGTTGATGTAACTTGACCATCACTCCAGAGGAAGCTATATGTTCCCGGTCCTGTTCCTCCCGCTACGTTAGCTGTATCTGTACCATCGCATATTCCGAAACAACTAACATCTCGCTTGCCTAACGTCAGTGTAAGTAACGGAGGTTCTAAAACTGTAACGCAGGCGGTATCCGTACAAGCATTTGCATCAGTAACCGTAACACAGTAATTACCAGCTATAAGTCCCGTTGCAATGCTATCCGTTTGTGGAGGAATAGTATTCCATAGATAGGCATAAGGACCGACACCACCGACCGGAGTTGCAATACCTTGACCATCGGAATCTCCGAAACACGAGAGGTGAACGGTATCCTGATTTATGCTCAACAGCGGTTGGGATTGTACTACGGCCGTATCCAGAACCGTACAACCATTATTATCGGTCAAAGTGACGTCATAAGAACCTGGGAATAAGCTGGTACAGCAAGTAGTTACGCACCCATTTCCCCATACAAATGTGTAAGGGGGTGTTCCTCCAGATGGGGCAATACAAACTGATCCATTATTGTCTCCACTACAGAGGACATCTACTGAGGTTAAGTTGGCTAACAATAGTGTAGGTTCAGTGATTTGAATCGAGTCAAATATGGTACAACTAAGTGCATCGTCAATTTGAAGTACATAGGTGCCAGGTCCTAGTCCGGTAATATTAGAATCTATTATAGGACCAGGTAGCGGAACGCCAACATTATCCAGCCATAGATAAGTATAACCAGGAGTGCCTCCAACAGCAAGGCCCAATCCAATTCCATCATTCGCTCCAAAGCAAGTTATATCCGTATCAGACATCACCACCGTATGTGAAGCAATATCGCTCACGAATACAACTGCCGTATCCCTACAGCCGTTATCGTCAATTATCTCTGCTCTATAAGTTCCGGCAGCTACACCTGTTGTACAATTCCCGAAGAATGGTGGGCCTGGGAAAAACCACTCTATTGAATACGGAGTAGGTCCCACAGCTGGTGTACCTCCGCTAGGTGTAACACAGGCGATACCATCTGGGTTTCCACAAGTTGAAGGTGTTGTCGTAATATTCGGTATGATACCTGTCGGCTCATCAATCGTTTCCGAACCCGTAATCGTACATCCATTGGCATCAGTAACTGTTACCCCGCAAACACCTGCACACAGCGTTAGTAGGGTTGTAGAAGTTGTTTGTCCATCGCACCATACATACGCATAGGCTCCAGTTCCTCCGCCAGCCGTGGCCGTTCCCGATCCAGTACAATCTCCATTGCAAAGTGCATCAGTATGTGAAGTGCTGACTGTCAAAACTGGAGGATCCACCTGAACAACGCAATCGGAAATTGTACAACCAATACTATCCGTTACCGTAACACACCAGGTGCCTGCAATAAGTATGATAGCAGTTTTGGTAGTTTGCACCGGGAACGTATTCCAGACATAAGTATATGCTGGAGGAATTAGGAAAGGTGTTCCACCAGATGGATTGGCCGTGCCAGTTCCATCGCCTGACCCATTACAAGAAATCAATACGCTGTCCATAGTTAGTCCAAGAACGATTGGTTGAACGATAGTGGTGGAGTCATTCACCGTACATCCGTTAAGGTCAGTCACCGTTACTCTCACAATACCAGCACACAAAGAATCAGCAATTGAATCCGTATCGGCATCAGGGTTGTCCCAGATAAAAGTATAAGGAGCTCCTGTACCACCTACCGGGTTAGCTTCCGCTTCCCCATCGCACACGCCACCGCAGGTTGCATCAGTACTGTCTACAGTTACAGTCAAAGGTGTAGGGCAAATAAGTTCGATGTTATCCACTAAAGTACATCCATTAAAGTCTGTAATTGTTACCTGGGCAAAACCGCAGGAAAGTCCAGTTGCAGTTGATGTGGTTTGAGCACCTGCATCATCCCATAAGTAGGTATACAGTCCTGTTCCGCCCGAAGGAGTTGCCGTGGCCGTCCCATCTCCGCTTCCTGCACATAATTCATCAGTTTTTGACATAATAACTGAGAGCACGATAGGCTCAGTAACGGTCGAATCCACTGCAGTAGTGTCGCATCCTAAACTATCCTCCACGATGAACCCTATAAGACCGGCACAAAGATTAGGAGCAAAAGTTCCAGTACTCGGTCCTGTTATTATGTCATTCCATAAAAACGTATAAGGTCCAGATCCACCTGTAACCGATGCAGTTGCTTGTCCGTCACAGGGTGGCGCAGCACATGTTAAATCCTGTACGAAAGATATAAATGCTGTTAGTATTGCAGGCTCTCCCACGCAAAGACTACCTGTTATTGTACACAACAACGCATCTGTTATCGTGACATTATAACATCCCGTTTTGAGTCCTGTGGCTATGGAATCCGTCTGGAAACCCGGATCATCCCATATATAGGCATAGGGAGGAGTACCTCCTCCGGGAATGCAAATCGCTGTACCATTGGAATCTCCAAAGCACGTTACAGCTGTACTGTCCATACCTATGGTCAACACAGGGGGTTCAGTAATAATCACATCAATCGAATCCTGACAGCCATTATCATCTATAACTCTAACCTCATGTGTACCCGCACACAGACCCACTGCGATTTTGGTAGTTTGGACCACCGGAGGTGTCCATACGTATGCATAAGGCGGAAGTCCTCCAACCGGGAAAGCCTCACTTTGACCATCGCAAGCACCGCCACAAGTTACATTGGTTGTATCCGTAGTTACCGACATTGGCGTAGCGGCGACGATATCTACACTGTCCACTGTGGTACACCCATTGAAATCTGTTACCGTGACAAAGGCCTTACCCGAACATAGCGAACCTGCTGTTGGGCTGGTGTCAAAATTTGACCAAGCAAATGCATAGGGTCCTACGCCCCCGCCCGGTGTTACGGTTCCGGTTCCATCACAGTCACCGGTACACGACTCATCCGTCTGTGCCATAGTCGTAGTCAACGGAGGAGGTGCTGTTATGATGATGCTAGCCGTATCCGTACACAAATTGGCATCGGTAACGGTAACCATAAAAGTATCAGCGCACAATCCTGTAGCTGTTGCATTGGTTTGTATGGGGGAAGTATCCCACGAAAATCCGAATCCACCAACTCCACCTGTAGGAGTAGCCGTTGCAGTCCCAATACAAACACTATCACAAAGCAAGTTCACCCCAACAATTGTCACGTCTACCACGGGCGGTTCTCCCACGCATATAGTGCCGAAAATCGTGCACAATAAGGAATCTGTTACCGTAACACTGTAGCATCCTACGGCCAGTCCAATCGCAGTTGCGTTTGTTTGCAGACCTGGATCATCCCATATGAATGTGTATCCATTTATTAGAGATGGCGTTCCTCCGCCTGGAATTGCTGTGACAGTTCCGTTAGATTCACCAAAACAGATTACGTCAGTGCTGTCCATGGACAGCGTTAAAACCGGAGGGGCGTTTACCTGTACAGAATCTGTGTCTGAACAGCCGGCAGCATCGGTAACAATCACTGTATACATTCCTGCGCAGAGTGCAAAAGCAGAATCATTCGTTTGAGCCAATGGATCATTCCACAAGTAACCAAAAGGACCGGTGCCTCCACCTACAGTTACTCTCGCCACCCCATTACATAAAACACCACAGGTTTGATTTGTGCTGTCCATAGTAAGTGTCATAGCCAATGGTTGCGAAACAATGAAAGTGCCAATCGATATACACCCTTTTACATCACGGACCGTATCAGCATAAGTACCTATGCACAAGTTGAACAAGGTGTCATTAGTGCTACCAGTATTCCACGAGTGCGTGTAAGGGGGTGACCCTCCGGTTGGAACGCTCTGTGCCTGTCCTGTGCATACTCCGTTACATAGAATGCCTATGCCTGCTACGTTTGCAGCCAGTACCGGTGGCTGCTCGATAAAGACTGTATCTACCCCCGTACATCCAAGTACATCTGTTGACAGTATTGTATTATCACCTGGGCACAAACTATCGGCCACCAGGGTGGTCTCACCGCTGGGAGACCAAATGTGAGTGAAACCCCCATTACCTCCTGAAACCAACGTGCTAGCGTCTCCGCTACATTCTCCAAAACAATCTGTTGAATCCGTCGTCAAAAAAAAGTGCCCGATCTGGGGAGGTTCAGGTACACTAGGAATAGCAATTATAACGTCGTCTCCGTCTCCACTGTCTATCACGAACAAAGTGATTGGACCACCACAAAGGTTATAAACTGAATCAGTTCCGTCTCCATCAGGGCCTCCAACCCAATCAAATCCAAACGGTCCGACACCACCAATTACAGTTGCTTTAATTGCTCCGTCACAGGAATCCTTACACGTAGTACTATAGGTAGTAAATACCACTGAATGCGTGGTTAACATCTTAGACGCAGGAGCATGATTCACGCCGAGGTTGGCCGTCTCCTTTGTTATGCAGGTCGTTGTTTCTCCTGTGGCGGATTCCGAAAGGAAACCACAAAATGGAAGACAAAACAAGAGGGCTATGATTTTAATCTTCTGCATCAATATCTATCAGAACAGGTTTTTGTATTATAACTTATACTCAATATAAAGTAGGTTTGTTAC
>JAESTE010000095.1 GCA_016763735.1 Nitrospinaceae bacterium
ACGTTCCAGTGCAATGGCTTTTAACCGAATTGCCGATCGTGACATCGATGCCTTGAATCCCAGGACCCGCAACCGGCATCTTCCCGCAGGTGCCATCAGTCTGAAAAGTGCCTGGACCCTGTTGATTGTAGCCACAATGGTTTTTGCGGGCGCCTGCTACTTGATAAACCCCTTATGCTTTCTGCTCTGCCCGGTTGCCATGGCTATTGTCTGGTTTTACTCGCTGACCAAAAGATTCACAGATTTCACTCACATCTATCTAGGTATAGCGCTTTCCCTGGCACCGATCGGTGCTTGGATAGCCGTGAAAGGAAGTCTGGATACAGCTCCTGTCATTCTGGCTGCGGGGGTGGTCTGTTGGCTCGTCGGTTTTGATATCATCTATTCAATCCAGGACTACGAATTTGATCGGAAAAACCGCCTTCATTCCCTTCCGGTACGCTGGGGCATCCAAGCATCACTCATCTTTGCATTTTTCTGTCACATGATCATGTGGATTTTTCTATTTGCCTTCGGGTTGCTTTCCGGATTCAAGGTAGCCTACTCATCGGCTTGGCGATCATCCTATTGACGCTTCTCATGGAACATTGGCTCGCTCGCAGGCGCAGTACAAAATGGATTCAAATCGCATTTTTCCGTCTTAACGGCATGATCAGTTTTATCTTCCTGATATGTGTCCTGGCGGAAGTCTTATTTCCGGGTTTTCGCCAACCGGGATGATCGGATGATTTAGCTATGAATGTTATACTGGAAGAAGGTCCCCTATCGACCATTGCCGAAAAAGTTCTTGCCGATGAAAGAATCGATGAGTCGGAAGCCTTGCAATTATATGAATGCCGGGACTTAAATGCGTTGGGAACCCTTGCTGACATCTGTAACAACAGGAAAAACAGAAGGCGTGTATCGTATATCCTGAATCGCTACATCAATTATTCAAATTACTGCATTCTGAGTTGTGCTTTTTGTTCCTTTGCACGAAAGAAACGAAATGCCGACGGTTTTCAACTCTCCACTGAAGAAATAGCAACCATCGCGGAACAAGCGGTTCAACAGGGAATTACAGAGCTTCATATTGTCGGAGGTCTTCACCCTTCTCTCCCTTTTTCCTATTACACGGATATGCTTCATGCTCTTAAGAATGCCGCTCCCGGTATGAGCCTGAAATGTTTCACCGCCATCGAAATTCTACATCTTGCCTGGCTTTCAAAGCAATCCGTTATAGATACCTTGAAGGAATTGCGGGCAGCTGGATTGAATAGCATCACCGGCGGTGGTGCTGAAATTTTCCGGAATGAAGTTCGACGTCGAATCGCACGAGGTAAGGAATCTGCCGAAGAGTATCTGGATGTCCACCGGATCTGGCATCAGATGGGAGAACGAAGCACTTGTACCATGCTTTACGGACACGTCGAAAATCTTGCTGATCGAGTCGATCATCTTCGACAATTGAGAGAATTGCAGGACGAGACCGGTGGATTCACGGGTTTTGTGCCCCTTGCTTATCAACCGGAGAATAACACCATTCCGGTAACGGTGCCTCCAACCGGTGTTGATTCCATGAAAACGATTGCCGTGAGCCGAATCTATCTGGACAATTTTGACCATATTACCGCCTATTGGATTGGGTTGGGTGTCAAGTCGGCACAGGTGGCATTGGACTATGGGGCCGATGATCTGCATGGAACCATTCAGGAAGAAAAAATATTTCACATGGCGGGGGCCGATTCTCCTCAGGAAAGAACAAAGAACGAAATGATTCAAGCCATCGAAGAAACAAACCGGGTTCCCGTCCAGAGAAACACCTTTTATGAACCTTTGACCCTTCATGGATCCTCTTCCCAAAAACAAACCTCGGATGAAGAATCCAGTGCGGTTTCCCCAGGAAATAAAAAACAGGAAAAGGCCTTTATATGAGCTCATCTGAAGATCCGATCAAACTGCGGATGGCTCGCCCGGATTCGCCTGAAGAAATCGCTCGTCGGTTCCGAAAGGAACAGGAAGCAGTGCATCAGATCCGCGAAACCAACCTCAATCAAGCTATGGGTTCCTTTCATATTGGCTCCGTTCCCTATTTGAATTCAGCGCCCTTGATCAAAGGGATCGAAGAGGATGTCCTTCTGATGCCTCCTTCGCAATTGGCTGAAAAACTAGGCAAAGGAGAATTGGATGCGGCGTTGCTGAGTGTTACCGAGGTCTTGCTTAGTGATCAATACGATGTCCTTGATGAAGTGGCTGTTGCATCGCTCGGAGAGGTGAAAAGCGTTTTCCTCGCCCATAGAAAACCTCTGGAACAAATTGAAAAGATTTATTGCGATCCCGCTTCACTGACCAGTGTGAACCTATTGAAGGTCCTTTTTAAGTTAAAGGGGCTGTCTCCGGAATACCTCACTTTGGAAAGTTATGATTCTGCCCGAGACCATGAGAATGTCTTACTGATCGGGAATCCGGCCATCGAGTTTCTGCGATCAGATCCCTCACACGAAATTTGGGATTTGGGAGAAGCCTGGTACAACCTGACAAAGTTGCCCTTTGTTTTTGCGGTTTGGGCTCTGAAGAGGAACGTCGATAATCAGATACTTCGTAAGAATTTAAGGGAAGCAAAATCCTTCGGAATGGAGACTCTGGATAGTATCATCCGCAAGAGGACCGAATTTGATTATGAATTCCGAAAGGATTATTTGGACTGGCACATTCATTATCATATGGGCTCCGATGAAAAACGGGGAATTGCCAAATTCATGCAATTGCTTGAGCAGACATTATCACTGAAAGTCTATGCCCCCCACTTTGTTTCCTGACGAATGCTGGGAGAGGTAGGCAGATAAATGACTAAGCCGCAAGGCTGCGGACATAAGACAGACTGGGGTGGGCAAACTCGGGATTGGAATGGTTTCCCATCCGGTGTCATCTATTTTGGCTCAATGCGGGGTAAATGTCTGCACGACAAAGCATTTGCGTTTTAATCCATTTTATGACACTATTGATTCTCGTTAGTTTGCCAGGGATAATAATCGTTAAAACCAAGGTTCAGCCAAA
>JAESTE010000096.1 GCA_016763735.1 Nitrospinaceae bacterium
CAGTTTTGGAGTAGCGCAAGCCATAGTCGTCCTAACCGTTCGTGCAAAATAAAGATATCGTAACCCACAACCCAACCGGGCATATTCTAAGCTTTAGGTGAGAACCAGCAACATCAGGGAGTTAGCCCGACAACTTCAGGCCTGAGGAAAGACAAGATGAGGCAAAACAATAAGATTATTTTGAATGGATATATCAAAAAAACGAACACACGGTCCGTTCATAATCTTCACTCCGCAAACAAGCCGGGAATTCTTCAAATAACAAAAACCAGACCCTATATATTCAGGCTCACCTGGGCTACCTGCCCCTGAAGCTCTTAACTCAATCAAAAAGTCTCCCCGTAATGCCGTGCAAAAACTATTTTTTGAACCTGTCAAGGACAGGTGGGGTATCCGTGAACTGCTTTAGGCTTCCTACCGGAGCAGGCATGCACACCGCAGCCGATTCATCAACCCCTTTTACGAAATGTTGGCTCAAGAAATTAAGTTTTTACTCGAGCACAACAGGGAGACAACAAATTCAAATTTCACCTCATCCTATCACAAAGGCAAAACACCCTCAAGAGCTATGTGAGCACCATAATCATCTATCTTTCAATAGCTTGAATCTCACCTTCCAGAGCCTCTATCATCCGCCCAATTTTTTCTTCATGGGTCTTGTCATTGGCATCGGTCTGCTCTTGCAACTCCATTAATTCCTGCGCGATATTGAGAGCCGCAAGGACGGCAAGATCTGCAGAACTGGTTTTGCTACGCACTACAGCTAACTCGCGCATTTTTGCATCGACATAAGCTGCAACCTCTTCCATGCTCACATGATCAGAAGAACTCTTCAAGCTATAGGTTTTGCCGTAAATTTGTATTTTTGCCATTGTCAGATCAAGTTAAATCAAATTTTTCAAGTTTTTCTAAAAGATGAACGACCTTTTCGCGAACCTGTTTTTTATCCTTTTCACTGTTCTTATTTGCTGCTTCCAGTTCAGCGAGGCGTTCCAACTTCGCCTTAGCAAACTCTGTTGCCTTCGACAAGGACTCGCCTTCACTCGTCAGACCTTCCACCTGCTGTGTCAACTTTTGATTCTCGTCTTTAAGCTGACGATAAGCCTCAAGCAAAGTCGAAACACCTGCCTCTAACTTTTCTATATCGGGTTTGGACATGGCGGAATCGTAGCACCCCGAAATTAGGGTGTCAATGGGCTCAAATTTGAAGACATTTATTCCCTGAGAGACGCATCTAATTCTGTCTTTAACGTTTGAACGATAGCTTCAAATAAAGGGTTGACCTCATCGTCCGACAGGGTTTTATCTTTAGACTGAAAAGAAAGGGCAAAGGTGAGACTTTTTTTATCCGACTGGATTTTTTTCCCTTCAAAATGGTCGTACAACTCAACCCGTTTTAAAAGCGGATGACCTGTTTTTAAAATCAAATCAGATGCCTTCTGCGAGGTGACTTGCCTATTTACCAGAATAGAAATATCGCGATAGGTTTCCGGGAATTTCGCAATACTCTGAAAACGCGGACGCGGTGGAAGCGATTTTTCCAGTTTTTGCAAATCCAATTCCCAAACGAAAACTTTTTCTGCTATCCCCGTTTTGTCGGGCAAAAGTTGCCCCATATAGCCTAGCTCGTTTGCATCGGCACAACAGTTTGCCGATTTCTCCGCCAACAAATAGGACCTGTTGGCATTAGCTGGAAAACTCACTTGTAATCCAAATTGAGAACATAAATTATCCAGTGCTCCCTTTAGATCATAAAAATCATATTCCTTGCCACGCGGTTTCCAAGGTGTAAGTTCATAAGGCCCCAACACTGCAGCCGTCAAAACAGTTTTCTCAACGCGCTTCCCCTGAGAATCTAAAAAATAAACACTGCCAATTTCGAAAAGCTTGAGAGGCTTTTGTCCCTTACTCAAATTATTCTGAATGGTCTTCAGCAGGCCGGGAATCAAGCTCGTGCGCATGGTATCGTTTTCAGAGCTTAAAGGATTCTTCAACGGAATCACTTTATCTTTTATCGATGCAAATGCAGACAAATAACCTTCGGCCTGTTCGCGTTCAATAAAGCTGAAGTGAACTGTTTCAGAAAAACCCGTATGACAAAGCACCTCCCTTATTTTGCGTAACAGAGTTTGCTTGGGAGTAATACGCACCGGTCTCACCGAAGCCACAGGGAAGACGGTGGCAACCTTGTCGAATCCATCGACCCTGGCAATTTCTTCAATAATATCTACTTCACGCGTCAGGTCAGGGCGAAAGCCCGGGATCTCCACTTGCAGGGTTCCATCCTTTATCGCCGCGTCTACTTTTAATCCCAAGCGGGAAATAATTTCCTCTATCTGCTCCGCGCTAAAATCAGAACCCAACAACTGATTCACACGAGAAACTCGCAATGCCAGTTGAATGTTCTCACGGGTTTTCGGGTAAACATCGATTCTGCCTTTGCAAATATCCCCTCCCGCCAGTTCTTTGATCAAACAAGCTGCTCTAGCCTGAGCAGTGATGACTCCCTCCATATCCACGCCTCTTTCAAAGCGGTAAGAAGAGTCAGACCGTAAGCCATATTTTTTCGAAGCCTTCCGTATCGCGGAAGAATCAAAACACGCGCTTTCCAAAACAATATTTTTCGTTGCATCAGAAACCTGGCTGTTCGCCCCGCCCATGATCCCGGCCAGAGCAACAGGTTTTTCTGCATCAGCGATAACCAGTGCATCCACATCCAGTTTCAATTCGCTGCCATCAAGGCTGGTAAATTTTTCGCCCTTGGTTGCATTTCGAATAATGATTTTATTTCCAGAAAGCAGTTCACGGTCAAAAGCGTGCAGAGGTTGACCGTACTCCATCATTACAAAATTGGTAATATCCACGATATTGTTGATGGGCCGCAACCCAATTGCCTGCAACCGGTCGCACAACCATTTAGGAGAAGGACCCGGCTTAACATTTTCAATCACCAATGCGGCATAACGCGGACACAAACTTTCTTCCAAATTTTCAACAGCTATCTTTTCTGCAACAGGGTTCGTGCCCCAACATTTCTCCAACGTATTCAAAGCATTCGGGGGGGTAAACGTTCCTCCCATCAGCGCAGACACTTCACGTGCCACACCCAGATGCGACAAACAATAACCGCGGTTGGGAGTCACATTCAGTTCCAACACATCGCCTTTATCTTCGTCGAGTAATTCGTGACTTTCAATTTCTAAACCCGCCATAGTGAGCACATGGCCCAACTCTGCCGCAGGCGCGTCAATTTCCACATATTCTTTCAGCCAATCTACCTGAACTTTCATCTTTCCCCTTTCCCGCTAGCGCGGGAGGCAATAGGTCTATTCTCTTAAAACTGGCAAATACTTTTTCGCCTTTTACTAATGTCCGCTAACCTTTTCTCAAGGCATAGCCTTGGATTATAAGTGAAGCGTTTACAAAAATCTACGCTATCTCGGCATTGCATTTCATCTCGTTATAGGATATCAAGGGTTTCACATCCCTCATTCGGTCAACCTTATGAAACTCACCGACGCGCGAATTCTGGCATTGCTGAAGAAGAAAATCAGCCGCCCGATGAAAATCTCCGAACTATCCAAGCAATTGGGAGTAACAGATGCGGACCATCGTGAATTCCGCAACCGCATCAAAGACATGGCCGTTCAAGGTTCGTTAATAAAAATTCGTGGCGGTCGTTACGGTCTCCCCGATGAAATGAATCTGATCACCGGAAAATTACAGGGGCATCCGAACGGATTTGGCTTTGTCATTCCCGACAAACATCACGAAACCAACGATGTGTATGTCCACCAAAAATGTATGAATGAGGCCATGCATCAAGACCACGTAGTGGTACGTGTAGAGTCGGAAAAGGAGCCCGGCCGCCCAGAAGGGCGCATCATAAAAATTCTGCAACGCAACACCCCAAATTTAGTCGGTGTCTACCAAACATTTGGGCGCGATGGCTGGGTTATTCCTACTGAAGGCAAACATTTCCATGATGTATTCATACCGGGCAAGAACCGTAAAGATGCAAAGAACGGTCAAGTGGTCGATGTAAAAATCGAAACCTATCCCACCCGACACCAACCACCTGTCGGTAAAGTCATCGAAATTCTCGGCAAGTCCAACGACCCGGAAGTGGAAGTGCAATCGATTCTACGCAAGTTTGGCATTCGTCAGGGCTTCCCGCCAAAAATAATTAAAGAAGCGAAAGTCGTGGCAAAAGAATTGGGGTCTTTGCAAGACCGCAAAGACTTGACCGACCTCATGACTTTCACGATTGATGGCGAAAGAGCAAAAGATTTTGACGATGCGGTTTCGCTGGAACATCTCGGAGAAGGGTATCGGCTCGGTGTGCACATTGCGGATGTCAGCCATTTTGTAGAAGAAAATTCGCACCTGGATGAGGAAGCGTTTGAAAGAGGCACCAGTGTTTATTACGCGGATGGAGTGATCCCTATGCTTCCAGAAATTCTTTCCAACGAAGCCTGCAGTCTGAAACCCAAAGAGACGCGGCTGACGCTCAGTGCATTCATTGACTTCGACCGCCAGGGCAATGCCCTAGCGACTCAAATCCACAAATCAATCATAAAGAGTCAAAGACGGTTCACTTATAACGAAGTAGCCGCGTTGCTAGAAAACGGCAGCGACAAAGAGAGCGACTTGCCGTTCATGCAAACGTTGACAGACATGCATCACCTAAGCCAGATACTTCGGAAACGTAGATTTAAAAATGGCAGCGTTGATTTTAATATGCCGGAATCAGACATTCACATTGACGAAGAGGGCAAAGTAAAACAAATCAGCATTGTCGAACACAACGTCGCACACCAACTGATCGAAGAGTTCATGCTGGCGACCAACCAGGCCGTTGCTCTTAGCCTGCATGAAAAAGAAATACCCTGTATTCATCGGATTCACGAATCCCCCGACCCCACCAAGCTTTCTGAGTTCAAGGAATTCATAAGCTCCTTCGGCTTGCGGCTTCCTTCTCCTGACAAAATTCATTCGCAGGACTTAAACGCTTTGCTAAAAAAAATCCAAGGCACTCCAGAAGAAAGAGTGGTCAACACCCTGATGCTGAGGACGATGAAAAAAGCACGTTATTCCGAATCCGACCCCGGCCATTATTGTCTTGGGTTTCCTCACTACGCGCATTTTACCTCGCCCATTCGCAGATACCCGGACTTGATCGTCCACCGGATCATAAAAAAATATTTAAAACATAAATGC
>JAESTE010000097.1 GCA_016763735.1 Nitrospinaceae bacterium
CTTTTTTAAATTGTTCCTCTGTGGTATTGACACTTTGAACAAAAGCATCGATGCCCAGATTATTGGCAGAGCTTTTTTGTTTTTCCAAAACACGTTCAATATTCTGCACAAAAGTATGATGAATAGTCATTCCGGATTGTGCGTTCCGTTGCCGTGTCACCGCCACCACCTGCGCAGGAACGGTTTCTCTTATTTCATTGGTCGTTTCCGTTTCCTGCTGCTTGCCCTCTGAATTAGGAACAATGGCAATGGCCGGAAGATCATCTGTGGAAAAAAACCGCGCATCCTTTTCATCCTGAATAGAAAATCCGCGTTTATGGGTCTCAATCGTTTGAATGTTGTTCCCTATCCAAGTATCGTTTTGTAACGTTGTTTTAATAGCGTTACCCAAAGCCGTATAATCGGTCACCGATTGTCTCCAAATTGTTTTTTAAGGGCTTTATCAAATATTTCACCTGTTTGTAACGAGGCTTCTTCTACAGCATCTCCCAAAACTCGAAAGGCTGGCGTCCCCGGGTGCTTCACTTCCTTGACCGGATGCCTGGCCCCCGGCCAGAACAAAAGTTTATTGTTCTTTGGCCGAATGATATGAGGCCGACTGCCAAATTCAATAATTCCGGCAATGGGAGAGTCGCTTTCCAAACTACCGGTAAAAGAAACTCGACCGCCTTTAAAACTGGAGTGAATGGACTGAAAATAAGCCCCAGTTCCTCTTCCAGGTTTACGACTGGGAGAACGAACTCGATCTTTTGCAAGTTGTTCGGCCTCATTAGTGAGATGGCGACCTGTTTCGCTTGCCACATTTTTCATTCCCATTGACAGGTTTTTAAACAGCTTTTTAATTTTTTCAAACGAGTCAAACTCAATTAGGATGGACATACTTGAATCCAGTTTAAAATTTTAAAGCTGAACCAGCCTGTAAGGTTCCCAAAGCATTATTACCAGGGGTGGAATCGGTATCTGATTCATCTCTAATAACCCTAGAGTAGATTCATCCGATTCATATAATTTAGATTTATTTGCAAACATCAGTTTTATCCATTGCAACATGCCCTGTTTAATTCCTTCGGGCACATCACTGGCAGCCGATCCATAACCCGCGATAAACTCGACTTCAACCGCGCTGAATTTTCTCAGCGAAGTAGGCCAGGAACTGTTGTCATTCAAGGCGACCCTTCCCGGAGAAGATGCAGTATCGACAAAATAGTCACTGACATCAAAAGTAGCCGTGGAATTATCGCTATCGTAGGTCTTTATAAAAATAACCGATTGCATAGGAGGTCGAGGAATGATGATGACCCGCCCATTCAATTTATTCAGCGTATTCCCCGGCCGGAAAGGAAATTCATCCAGCCAAAGCGTCCATGTCTGCGTTAAAAAAGATCTGCGTGTCCATTCCTCAGCCCGTTGTCGAATTGCCGTAATCATTGAAGAAATCAAAGTATCATCGTCACTATCATCAATACGTAGAAGACTTTTGGCTTCGACAAGGGTGACCGGTTCCATAAGAGGTGGAGTTTTTAGTTTTAAGGCCATTATTTTTTAACCAATATTTTTCGAGTCTTGGCTCTCTTATTTTCTGGAGCCTTGCCTAGGTTTTTAGTTTCATTTTTCTTGGCCCAGCGTTTGCGAAGAAAAACTTTTGCAAGTTCATCCGGCATATCGATAATATCGTCAGCGCAATAGGTAACAACCGAAATACCATCGGGAGAACCCTCCCGAGTTTTAAGCATTTTAATTTTCATAATTTTACCCAAAAAGATTTCACCCTTTCCCGGAAACCCGGGAAAGGAAAAATATAAGATCAAATAGCAGGAGCATGATGTGGAATACCGCGAACCACCAACACTGCTACCTGGACACCTGTGGTAGCACCCGCAATGGTCAAAACAGAGCGAACATACCGTTTGTTTCCTTTGTATCCAACACGCTGATTCATATCTGAAGACAAATCAACCAACGAACCTTCTTGATCGCTTGCATTTACATCATTCCAATTTGAGTTGTCATCCGACTCCTGAATCTTCGGTGTATGTGTGCCATCGGTGACTGTACCAACGCTGAACACCACGGCCGATCCGTCGAATGCGCGGAGGTCTATCCCCGCCCCATTTACATCAGCTATGTAATCATCAGGATCAATAGAATTGACCGCATCAAAATTATTTTTTATATCTCTCATTTATTTCTCCGTTAAGAATTTTTATTCAATAATCCCCTCAATCCCATCGAACAAAACGTATTCTATTGTTCGAGTTATCAGGGGGAAGTTTTAGAACTCCCCTCCCTTCACAGGGAGAGAAAAGGGGAGAATTTGATTTTATGCGGCTGTCTTTTGAATAGCGAAGGCTTCGAAATTTGCCACATCGCCACCGGTGCGCTTGGTTGTATAAAACAAAACGAACGGTTTCGAGCTGAATGGATCGCGAAGCACACGCAGACCCATGCGATCAACAATCGTATAAGCTTGACTAAAATCACCGAATGCAACAGACAGGGAATTGGCCGCGACTTGTGGCATATCTTCCATACGTTCAATTGCATGGCCCAGCAAGGTTTGTGGTTCGCCTTCCTGAAATCCCGGCTGCCAGATATAAGAACCACTGGAATCTTTCAGTTTAGAAACTTCTTCAATCGCGCTACGCGACATCAACCACTTTGCATTGGGGATGTATGGACTTTTCAAGGCATAGAAAAGTGTGCGTAGTCCATCAGCGGTCAGTGAGCTGGAATTACCGCTATTGATTTGCTGTACTTCGCCCGGATTTGTCATGCCTGCCGTATAGGTCAAAATACCGCGTGGCTTTCCTGTTCCATCACCGTTGATGAACGAAGCGTTTTCGATGCGCGACATTTTTTCGGCAATCTTCATCGACAACCATGTTTCAACATCGATGCGTGAATCGTCTAGCAATGTTTGTGTTGCTTTCGGCATTGCATAAAGTTCATGAACAGGAATGCGGCGCACGCCAATCTGAGGCGTATTGGTTTCAGGCCGAGCCGCACGTTCACTCGTCCAACCACTGTCAGCCTCATTAAGATCTTCAGGAATTTCCAAAGCATCAGTAGATATTGTTTCCACCGTTGCCAGTTTCCGCATAGGAGAAGTTTCAAAAACTTTCTGTACTGCACGCTCAGAAATTTCTGGAGTCATCCAGTAACCCCCATCCGGGTCGCTGTCTGAAGAAAGAAGTTTGACCTCTTCAGCTGACAATAACCCTTCCCCTTTTCGTAAGTAATGAACCACTGCCTGTTTTCTTGCATGTGAGTGGGGGTCGTATTTATCATTTTCATCCAGTGCCATTCCTGGGCGATTCAATTTCGTTTCAACTCTCTCAATACGCTCTTTAACCTCGGTCAGGCTCTGGATTTCCTTTGCAATGCTATCTACCTGTTTCTCCAGAACCGGGTCGGCATACCCCTTTTTCTGAATTTCAGATAACCGCTGGTCGTTTTTCGTTTTGTGCTCCAGTAAGGCCTGATTGAGCTCTTCAACAAGTTGTTTAATCTCTTCCATTTTCTTTCTTCTCCTTCAAAAAGAAACCCCCGCCCAGCCCCTATGAATAGTCCCTATATAATAAGGAACCTTTTCAATATTTTTGGGGCCAAACGAGGGCAAAATTAGTTGTATTTAGTAGATTATGCCTCTTTTACTGTATTCAATAATTGGCGCAAAGATTGCCGAAGCATCCTTGTATTCTGATAATCGGCTCCTTTTGTCCATGAGTGGGCTTTACCCGGCTCATTTTTAGTGGCAAGGAGTGATTTTAAATTGCGGATCGCTAACCGGGTTTGCTGAGAGTCCATTCCCACAGCATTTTTCAAAAACTGGCCGATCATTTCTTCTTTAGACTTCACGCTGATGATCCCCGCCTGCTGGTTCATTGGAAACGTGACAACGCTGTATTCCATTAGTTGAACTTCTTTCAAGCGACGGATTTCTGGACGGCGAGGATCTGCCTCCTCTTTAATAACTCGAAAGCCAATAGAAAGACCGGTACGGCCGCCGATGCTTTGCGCCATCTTCATCAAACTATGACGCTCCCGTGCGGTAGTCACATTGAGATCTAGTAACCCGCGGACAAATAATCCACGTTCGTCTTCATACGCTTCAACATTCCAACCAATTTGGCGGGTGGGATCGTGGTGGTCGAGAATAGGGAATCGCCCGTTACTCTCAATCAGTGTTTTTTTATAAGCGCCTTTTTCCACCACGTCGCCACCCAGATCGATAGACCCAAATGTGGAAGCATAACCACAAAACTCTCCCGCATCATTAATAGCGTCCATTTTGAATGGAAACGATTTTATTTCTTTCATAGATCATTCACCTTCGGTATTAGAATTATTTTTAAAACGCGGCGAAATCTGGTCGCCCCCCGAAACATCATCAAACCCGACCATACGGCGTTTTTCATTTAACGTTAAAAACTCGCTCTGGTTGACCCGGTTCCACAACGCCTCCTGGTCTTCAGATAAAGCCTCGATTCCGTCTTTGTTATAGTCCAGCAAAAGATTATCACCAAAACGGGGTACCAACCAATTGTTGAGCGCATCCCGAAAACGGTTCAGTAATGGACAAACCACCTCGGTGTACAATGCCTTACGGGCCTCTTTACGATTCTGGTAAGTCGCCGGACTCAATCCAATCAGCTCTGGTGGTACGTTATAAACCTGAGCAACTTGTAAAGCGCTCATCTTCAAACCCTCAATCCAGTCCATATCTTTAGGTGAAATTCCAAGTTCCTTCCATTCCAGATCCTGTTCTAATAACAGTGGTTCTCGGGCATTGTTGACCCCTTGAATCTGCTGACGCATTTCTGTTTTTAAACGCTCAAATTGCTCATCAGCCAACCGTTGTTTACAAGTCAACGCGCCCGAAGGAACCGCCGC
>JAESTE010000098.1 GCA_016763735.1 Nitrospinaceae bacterium
TCAGCAATAATATTTCCCTCGATTCTCTTTATGGGAAGGTTTCTTAACTCATTTACCATCAACCATAATTGTTCAGTAACCAATTTGGGGTCACCAGACCCTTTTATGTAAAGGTTGCCTTTGAGCGTTTCATTTTCCAGAATGCCATCGGTGTAGATTCGTGTGGCAAATCTATAATTGGAGCCAAGGTATTTTAAGGCTACTGCTGTGGTAAGAATTTTTGCATTGGAAGCAGGAATAAACAGCCGTTTGCTGCGGATTTCATACAACGTTTCCCCGCGGTCCAAAGAATAGATTTTTACTCCATAGTTATTTTTTCTAAGGCAGGTGTTGGCAAGGATACTGCTCACCGATTTCCGGAACTTGTCTACGCCTTCTTCATTAACCAGAGCAAAAGAAAAAGTTGGAAGAAGAACGAAGGAAATAACGAGAACAAAAGCTATTGAACGGATAGTAGAATTATTTTTAGTCATCGCTGAAAATTTTACTCTGTAAATATTAATTTTACAATTGACAATTGTCGCTGGATTAGGGACTCTAGGTTTTAGTTCGATGTCCCCTCTAAATTTAAGGAACCCTGCCATGATTAATTTTACTCATATAAAATACGGTGTCTTGGTGGCTATTATTGCAATTCTTTACGGTGGGTCGATGGGATTGTCTTTTGGTTGTTGTGAAGAGGACATAAAACGAATCTTGAATAGTAATGCGCAGGAGGCCATGGCTGGCAAGTATGAAGGCGATCAGGCAAAAGCGGATAAGGTCGTAAAAAAATCATGGGTCTATATGAAACGAGCCCATTTGCATTCGCAAACCATGGGGGTCATTAGCATCACGTTTTCATTTCTGGTCGCCTGGCTGGCATACCCGGCGAAAGCACAGTTTGCTATTTCTCTGCTCAGTGGATTAGGTGCTCTGGGATATGGCTTTTTCTGGATGCTCTCCGGATATCTGGCTCCCGGGATGGGATCGACTGGAGCGGCAAAGGAATCGGTAGGTCTGATCGCCCAGGCTTCGGGAAGCGCATTCTTTGTTGCCGGATTATTATTGTTCAGCATTCTGGTGTATAGAATGTTTGTGACTAAAAACTTAACTGAAAATAACTAAAATTTTATGAATTACGATCTGATAGGGATAGGTAACGCACTGGTAGACATTGAAGTTCAGGTGGAAGATGCTTTTATTGAAAAGGCCTCGGTGACCAAGGGTGGCATGACATTATCTTCAATTGAAGACCAGAATAAAATCCTCGAATCTTTGCAATCTAACCCGAAGAAAATTTCTTCTGGAGGATCAGCCGCAAACACGATACATGGTGCCAGTGTGCTCGGCGCAAAATCTTATTACCTCGGGCGCGTTGCCAATGATTCCCACGGTAAGCATTACACGGAGGATATGCAAAACTGCGGAGTTGGATTCAGCGGACCAGGTTCTGATGAGCAAGGAACAGGCACCTGTGTGGTTCTTATCACTCCGGATACAGAAAGAACCATGCTGACGCACCTGGGTGTTTCTTCCTCACTTCATCCGGAAAATATTGACGAAACTATTGTGAAGAATTCGCGCGGTGTTTATGTCGAAGGCTATTTATGGACAGGAGATGGAACCCGGGAAGCCGGACAACATATGGCACGACTAGCAAAGAAAGAAGGAATACCCGTCTCTTTTACTTTGAGCGATGCTTTTGTTGTCAATTCATTTAAGGAAAGTTTGACCGAGTTTATAAATTCGTATGTGGATGTTCTTTTCTGTAATGAAGTGGAAGCTCAAGCAATGACCGGAGAGTCGGATTCCTTAGCGGCATTCAAAAAACTTCAGGCGACGGTCGATACCGTGTTTTTAACCTTAGGTTCTAAAGGCTCTCTTGTGGGGAAAAGCGGTCAGGAACCTGTAGAAGTGAAAACCTTCCCGGTTAAAGCCGTCGATACAACAGGTGCCGGAGACCTTTTTGCCGCCGGTGCTCTTTACGGCGTATTGAAAAATCATTCTCTGGAAGAATCGGCAATCATTGGTTCTTATTGTGCGGCACAGGTTGTGTCTCATATGGGTGGGCGACTTCCACTTAGCTCTCATACCGATGCTGCGAAAATTCTCTCGGAGTATCAAAAACTTTAATCCAAACGGAGGGGCGTTATGAAACGTTATTTCCTATTAGCTGTTTTATTGTTCCCGTTGTGGCTGGGGTGCGCTTCAGTGGGAAAAGATTTTGACAGTGAGAATGTCAAGAACATCAAAAACAAAGTTACAACGCAGTTGGAAATCATCGACTGGTTTGGGGTGCCTTTCAAAGAAGGAAATGAAAATGGGTACACCATGTGGACTTATCAAATCGACAAATGGAAGGTTGTCGGTGAAGTCGAATCGAAGGGACTCGTCATCCTGTTTGATGATCAAAATAAAGTCAAAGCCTACCGCTATGAATCCAGCTACTAGCCACTAGGCGTGGGGCCAGTAGGTCTATTCCTGTAAAGCTGAAAATGGTTGTTTAGCTTTTAACAATAGTGTCCTTCTCTTTTCTACAAGGCGGTTGTCGCCCGTCATCGCGAGCGACCAGAGGGAGCGCGGCGATCCAGACTGTTAATTTCTATTTTTTTCTCTTCTCTGTTTTCCTGAAATAAATATATCAAATATGCGAAAAATATCCCTCATTGTCTACGACTTCGATGGCACGTTGGTAGACACTCTTTTTGATATTGCCGATTCTGTCAATCTAACCTTGGCTGACCTTAGCCTTTCCCCGTTACCTCGGGAAACGATTCGTAAATATGTTGGGAAAGGTGTGGAGCGTCTGATGTCGCAAACCCTGAGTGACACCGATTTTACAGATATTCCTCGGGCGGTCTCCCTTTTTAAAAAGCATTATTCTGAAAACCTGGTCAATCAAACCGATTTTTATCCTCACGGCAGAGAAATTTTAGAACACTTTAAAAATAAAAAACAGGCGATCTGCTCCAACAAGCCGGAAGGTTTTGTGCGCCAAATTTTGGAGTCCTTGAACGGATTGCATCCTTTTGAGGCGATTGTCGGCGGCGACAGCGTCAAATCAAAGAAACCCGACCCTGAAGGCCTGAACTTTATATTGGAGCGATTAAATGTTTCGGCGGACGAGGCGGTGCTAATCGGTGATAGCCCGGTTGATATTGAGACAGGAAAACGGGCGGGAGTTTTCACTTGTGTCGTAAATTATGGCCTGGGGTTTGCAGAAGAAATTGCGGCCGCCAAACCCGATTGCTCCATCGATTGCCTTTCCGAACTTAAAGAAATTTTTTGCTAGTGACAAGGTGCGCCGAAACAGGCTGATTGCCGGTTTTAGCCGCTTGTTTCTTCCTTCTGACGGTAGCTAGTTGACATTGTATCGGGTAGTTTCTACAATACCTTCCTCCTATGGAATCCAAAGACATTAAAAACATTTACCTTATCGCGATTTGTGGAACAGGCATGGCTGCACTTGCTGGATTGCTCAAAAAAGCCGGATATAATGTGACTGGCTCGGATGCTAATATTATCCCCCCATGAGCACGCTTCTAAGCGATGCAGGGATTAATATATTTCCTGGTTACAAAAAAGAAAATATCTCAGAGGATATTGATCTGGTCATTGTGGGAAACGCTGTGTCGAAGACCAATGAAGAAGTGCAGGCGGTTTTAGATGCAGGTATTTCCTATACTTCGTTTCCCGCTGCTCTTTCGCAATTTTTTCTTGAAGGAAGAAAATCTCTTGTGGTGACGGGCACCCATGGCAAGACAACAACGACTGCTTTGTTGAGCTGGGTTCCTGAATCGTCTCAACGAAAACCTGGATTCATGGTTGGGGGTTGGTTGAAAAATTTTGATACCAACCATCAGGTTCCCGTGGGAGATTATTTTGTAACGGAAGGCGATGAATATGACAGTGCTTTTTTCGATAAAGGCCCTAAATTTCTTCACTATCGGCCGGATGCCTCTATTTTAACGGGTATCGAATTTGATCACGCGGATATTTTCAGTGATTTGGATCAGATCAAACAGGTTTTCCGCGATTATGTGCAGTTGATCAAGGGCATTATTCTGGTGAAATCGGATGATGAAAATATCCGCGATGTTTTGCAATCGGCATCCTGCAAAGTTGAAACTTATGGTTTCGATGAAAAGGCCGACTGGCGTATCGAAGGCTATCGGTTTGAAAAGGGCTGTGGATATTTTTCGTTATCATTTAAAAAGAAAAAGCAGGCAGATTTTCAATTGGCGATGATTGGCCGCCATAACGTGGAAAATGCTGCGGCTGTCGCAGCGCTTTGTTTTAATCTAGGCCTGACGGCGGACGAAATTAATGTTGGGTTTCAATCTTTTAAGGGAATCAAACGCAGGCAGGAAATAGTCGGAGAGAAAAATGGAATAACGGTTATCGATGATTTTGCTCATCACCCTACTGCCATTGACCTTACGATTGATGCGGTCAAAGAGGCTTACCCCGGCCAACGTGTCTGGGCCGTATTTGAACCAAGATCGGCAACATCGCGTAGAAAAGTATTTGAAGATTCTTTCCCGAAAAGTTTTTTAAAAGCAGATCGAGTCATATTTGCAGGACTGTACGCACCAGAGAAAATCAAGGATGAAGAGAGGCTTGATGTGCAAACGGTAATCGCTTCTATCCAGAAAATGGGGGGCGTTGCGAATTATATTCCACAAGTAGATGATATAGTAGAGTTCATAACGAAAAATGCAAAATCAGAGGATGTCATCCTTGTCATGTCTTCAGGGGGATTTGGTGGCATTCACCGGAAGATATTGGAAAGATTATAATTTTCTTTGAATATCGGTTTGCTTAGAAGCTAATGGATAAAAAATATTTTGGACAAATAAAACTGGGCTTGATCCAGCGAGGCTTAACCGTGCCAACGATGTTGCGCGGGCTTTCTGAAGTATCGCGAGGCCTTTGCTCTGGAGAACCCGGCGAAGAAATAACCCTGGCACTTGCTGAAGGCTTCATTGTTAAAGCTCTGTTAAACCCTCCGGACAAAGACGGACCAAAGTTGATATCTCAACAGGATCAGCTGAGGTTGTACATGGAAGAGGGCGAGACCGATGTAAGTATTGTTTCTGTCCCAGAATTCCTTAAGCAACAGCTGAAAAGACGCACACCCGTTTCAGAAAATATTTGTCTCGATGGTTATTGCTTTAATGTTTTTCTTCGCGCAATGGGGCGGGAAAAAAAATTGAGCATGCCGATCGAAGCTGTATTATCAGTGATTCAGGCGGCATTCGAGGAGGGGGCCGCTGATCTGGTTCAATTGAATATGGATTACACTAATGATGATGATAGTGGATTTCAAAGGCTGGCACCATTGGTAGAAGCGATCAAAAAACGTTTCAATACTTTTGTGGCCTTTAAAGGGTTTCCGCCAGCAGATAAAAGCATAATTGACCTGGTTTATGCATCGGGATTTGATATCGTAAATTTCCCGCTTGGTGGATTTAATGGAACTGCTAAATCTAAAAAAATTATGGGTGCTGAAAAAATTTATACAGCTCTGGAATATGCATCAGGTGTTTTTTCTCCCGGAACTGTCTGGACTGATCTGGTCATGAGCCCCGGTTCTCAGGACCAGTTTAAAGAGGGAATTGATCGTCTGACCGATTCAGGAATCATCCCGCTGATTCTTTTGCAACGAGATAGCGAGATAGGAAGTTCGACCTATTCAAACCTGGTGGAACTTGCGGATCATATGGATCAAGCCATCCAGCGCAATGGCCTTCCTCTTAAATGGTTATATCCCGCCTGCCGGTTTTTGAGTCCTTTGGACACCCAGTTTTTTACAGAAGATCCTTTGAAGGCAAGGCTTGCCGTGACCCCTGTTTATCGTTCAGGGTTCGGTAAAAGGACTTCCGCAGGGTTTGCTGCATTCCGGCGGAAATTACGGATTCGCAATGTGAACGACTCTTTTGAATCTGCGGGGTTATAAAGAGATTAAAATAGTTTGAAATAAATGTTGTGGATGAACGACAAATATCCCTGAACAACTGTTAAATTTCATCTTTCACTGGCGCAAGCATATACCCTTTGTTAGGCTGTAAGCATGGACGATAAAGTAAAAATACCGGCAAAATTCCCAGAAGTTCCACTGAAAGAACTGGAAACCTTATGGATGCAGGTGGGGGGCACTCTTTGCAATCTGGAATGCACTCATTGTTTCATCAGTTGTGGCCCGAAAAACGACACCATTGCGATGATGACGCTGGCGCAAGTGGAAGAAAGATTGCGGGAATCCCGCGAGCTGGGCGTGAAGGATTATTATATTACCGGCGGTGAAGTTTTTATCAATCCAGAAATTTTTGAAATTCTTGCAGCCATCTTGAGTTATGGTCCGCTCGATGCGCTCACGAATGGTACGCAAATTACACCCGAAAAGGCCAAGCGGCTCAGAGCAATTCAAGATACATCCAAACACCCTCTACGGTTTCGCGTTAGTATGGAGCACTTTGATGAAGATAAAAATGACGCGATCAGAGGAAAAAGTGCATATCGCAAGGCCATTGCAGGAATTGTTTGTCTTGCGGATGCGGGGTTCTCTCCCATACTTACGGTGACGCGAACCTGGGAAGAGGAGTGCGACTCTGAAATGGAATGGAAGTTTGTTGAATTTCTTCGTAAGAGTGGCGTAATGCAACCGCAAATAAAAATACTTCCCGGATTTTTGTTGGGCCAACTGGCGGAAAACGAGCGAGACTACTCGCAAGATGAATATGTGACAGAAAAATGTTTCGAAGACTTTGATATCACTCAATTACAATGCGCAACTTCGCGAATGGCCACGGGGGAGGGGGTTTATGTCTGCCCGATCCTGGTAGATAATCCGGCTGCGCGAATGGGTGATACACTGGGGCATACGTTGCGCCCGTTTCCCTTGTCACACTCAGCCTGTTACACTTGCCGGGTGACAGGTATGACCTGTAAGTCCTCCTCTTAAACTGGAAGTCAAGCATGGCCTTATTGCATTCCAACATGGTTCCTTTGGGAACCGCTACGATTGATTTCAAATTGCCAGGCATTGATGGCGCGGAGTATTCTCTCGATAATTTTGCAGAGAATAAAGCGCTGGTAATTATTTTCATGTGCAATCATTGTCCCTACGTTAAGGCAGTCATTCAGCGATTAATAGATTTACAAAAAGAGACGTTGAATCAGGGAGTTCAGTTGGTTGGTATAAACTGCAACGATGCGCAAAAATATCCCGATGATTCTTTTGAGAATATGCAAAAGGTTGCAATGGAATGGGGGATGAATTTTCCTTATTTGTTTGACGAATCACAAACAGTAGCAAAAAAATATGATGCCGTGTGCACACCCGATATTTATGTGTACGGAAAAGAAGGAAAATTGCTTTATCGAGGGCGAATAGATGACAACTGGGAGAACGTAGAGCAGGTCACGCAACGAGATTTAAAACAGACCATCGACTGCATTCTTGCTGACCAGGAAGTTCCTGCAAAGCAAGTTCCGTCTATGGGATGTTCCATTAAATGGAAAGTAACTTAAGGAAAAACGAATGGGAGCTTTAAAAAAGTGGTTGTTCATACTGGCAGCGGTTGTATTTGTTGGTTCCATGTTTGCCGACAAAATCCTTTCGTTTTATATAGATTGGTTGTGGTTTGAAAGTCATGGCATGGCCTCTGTACTTTGGACCGTGTTGATTTCTCAGTTTGGTATGGGATTTACTATAGGTATTTTGTTTTTTGCTGCAACCTACGGTTTTTTGATTTACGTATACAAAAAGACTTCACATTTGCCCATTTTATTGTCCGATCAGGTTAGACGAGAAGTTCCCTTGCTGGATATTATGGCGGGAAATCTGAAGCTCCTGATTGTGGCTGCTCCTTTAGTTTTGTCTGTAATGACGGGACTGGTCATGGCCCAGCAATGGGAGACCGTACTCAAATATCTTAATGCGTCTCCCTTTAATCAATTGGACCCGGTATTCGGTAAGGATGTCGCTTTCTATATTTTTACTCTGCCTTTTTGGCTGATGGTCAAATCCCTGATCTGGGAAACCATGATAGTGATCACTCTCGGTGTGGGATTGATCTATTTCTTTAAACGCTTCGTTTATGTCGCGCCCACAGGTGTTGTCCTTCTCCCAGAAGCCCGAAGAACTCTTTCTGGCCTGGCGGGTTGTTTTTTCCTGCTATTTTCCAGCGAGTTTTATTTGCAGCGCTATGAATTACTGACAAAAGGCAACGAACTGATTTCGGGAATAGGTTTTGCTGATGATCATGGGTCGATTCCCATTTTGTACGCTTTAGTATTCGTGTCTTTAGTGGGTGCAGTGTTTTCTTTTTCTGGTCTTGTTCGACCAGGAATGAAAAAAATTGTTTTCTCGGTGGTTGCTTTGGTACTGGTTTATTTTGTCGGAAATATTTACCCAAAGATACTGCAAAAGTTTGTGGTTGCCCCAAACGAATTGATAAAGGAAGCGCCTTATATAGAACGTGCTATTTCTGGAACGTTGAATGCTTATGGGCTCAGCGAAACGAAGACCCATGGACTTTCCGGTTCCGACTCTTTGACCGCTGAAAGTGTTCGCAAGAACGATGCCACTATAGAAAATATCCGGTTGTGGGATCAGGAACCGCTTCTCGATACGCTTGGACAGATACAGGAAATACGCACTTACTACCAATTCCAATCGGTTGACAATGACCGCTATCACATAAACGGAAAGTACCGTCAGACCTTATTGTCTCCCAGAGAATTATTATCCTCGAACCTGCCAAACCGTACTTGGATCAATGAGCACTTAACCTTCACTCATGGTTATGGTGTTTCGCTCAGCCCAGTAAATCAGGTGACCCCGGAAGGTCTGCCGGTTCTATTTATTAAGGATATTCCACCACAATCAAATGTGGACCTGGAGATCAAGCAGCCAGAGATTTACTTTGGTGAATTGGCGAACGACCATGTTTTTGTAAACACGGGCACCAAGGAGTTTGATTATCCAGAAGGCGAAAAAAATGTTTATAAAAACTATGAAGGTAAAGGTGGTTTTCCGGTAGGGTCTTTTTTAAAGAAGGTGGTTCTTGCCGCACGGTTTAAAACACTTAAAATCTTGTTTTCAGATGACATTGAAAGCGAAAGTAGGGTTTTGATGTACCGTAATATAACGGAGCGTGTTCAGAAAGTTGCGCCTTTCCTGAGATTGGACAACGACCCTTATCTGGTTATATCTGAGGGACGTTTGATCTGGCTTTATGATGCTTATACGGTGAGCAATCGATATCCTTACTCGCAACAAATTCCTCGATTTGGAAACTACGTGCGAAACTCCGTCAAAGTCTCAATTGATGCTTATGATGGTTCGATGAATTTTTATATCGCAGATATATCTGACCCAATCATTAAAACTTATCAGAATATTTTCCCAGATCTGTTTCAAAACTTATCGGAAATGCCAGAGGATTTAAGAAGCCACATCCGATATCCTTCAGACTTGTTTGCGATTCAGACTTTTATTTATGCGACCTATCATATGAAGCGGCCGCAGGTTTTTTATAATAAGGAAGACCAATGGGAGATACCTGAAATAGACGGCCAAGTTATGCAGCCTTATTACACGATCATGAAACTTCCCGGAGAAGATCAGGAAGAATACATTCTCATGGTTCCATACACCCCGCAGGGTAAGAGCAATCTGTCGGCATGGATGGTGGCCCGTAGTGATGGTGAAAATTATGGCAAGCTAGATATTTATACGTTCCCAAAACAAAAACTTGTGTACGGTCCCAGTCAAATCGTTGCCCGTATCAATCAAGATGCGGATATATCACGGCAGATTTCATTATGGGATCAACGTGGTTCAAGTGTTATTCAGGGCACCTTGCTTGTTATACCTATTGAAGAGTCTTTGATTTATGTCAGGCCTCTGTATCTGAGGGCGGATGCGGGAAAAATTCCGGAGCTGAAACGCGTTATCGTGAGCTATGAAGACAGTATTGCTATGGAGCGAACGTTGGACGAAGCATTAAAGAAAATTTTCCCCGATCTTTCCAGTATTCCTTCCGGTATCTCTGAGGAACTCCAGAGCGTAGATTCAGGATCTTCGGGACCAAAAGAAGAAAGAAACCTGATATTGAGTCAAGCCGATTATGAAAAGATCCAAGACTTTTATAAAAAAGTTGTGGAGTCTCAAGGCAAGCTCGACCACTCTTTGAGTAACTATAAAAAAGAACTAAAGGCTTTGGGAGAGGTTTTGCAGGAGGTACCGGTTTCTCTTCAACCGGTGAAACCATCGGGCGAATAGCTTTATTTTTTTGCGAACAGGTCTAGCTGTTGGGTGGCTGCAAGATGGTCGGTTACAGGTACAGGGTAGTTTCCATCAAAGCAGGCAGAGCAGAATTTGTTTTTTTCATTTTGTACAACGGACAACATTTTATCGATGCTTAGGTAATGCAAGGAATTCGCACCCAGGTATTTTCTTGTTTCTTCAAGTGAGTGGGTGTGGGCAATCAATTCCTCCTTGTTTGGAGTATCGATTCCATAAAAACAGGAATACAAAATTGGCGGGGCAGAAATTCTAAGATGTACCTCTTTAGCTCCCGCTTCCAGCAGCATTTTTACTATTTTACGACTGGTGGTTCCGCGGACAATCGAATCATCGATGACAGCCAGTCGTTTCCCTTTAATAATACTTTTTACGGCGTTTAGTTTTAGCTTCACCCCAAAATTGCGTATTTGGGACTGAGGCTCAATAAAAGTCCGGCCCACATAATGATTGCGGATCAAGCCCATTTCAAAAGGGATGCCGCTCTCTTCCGCAAACCCCATAGCCGAGACCACCCCGGAATCGGGAACGGGAACAATCAAATCAACATCAGCGGGACTTTCCCGTGCCATTGCTCGGCCCATTTCCTTTCGCGCTGTATAAACATGTTCGCCGAATATAAAACTGTCGGGACGCGCGAAATAAATATGCTCAAAAACACAGTGCTTGGATTCTACTTTCTTAAAAGGGAAAAAGGATTGCAATCCGTTTTCATTGATGAGAATCAACTCACCGGGCTCTACTTCGCGAATGAACTCGGCTTCTATAAGGTCCATCACACAAGTTTCCGAAGCAACGATGTATGCACCATCCAGTTTGCCAAGGCAAAGAAGTCGGAATCCGTGCGGGTCACGTGCGGCCAGCAATTCATTTTCTGTCATCAGCACTAAAGAATAGGCACCGCTCACCTGGCGCAATGCTTCTGCGGCTCGGTCTACGAAACTTTCACTTTTAGCTTGCGCCATTAAATGGACGATGACTTCGCTGTCGTTGGTGGATTGAAAGATAGCTCCCTTGCTACCCAGCTCTTTGCGGATGGCTTGTGCGTTGACGAGATTGCCATTGTGTGCGAGCGCCAGAGACCCCGCCGCATAGTTGATCATACAGGGTTGTGCGTTGACCAGTTCGCTCTTTCCCGCAGTTGAATAGCGATTATGCCCAATGGCAAGAGGGCCGGGAAGTTTCAGCAGTCGGTTCGGATCAAATATGTCAGCGACCAGACCCATCCCTAATTCCAGATGCATCTTCGAATGGGTGCTGGCAACAATGCCGGCACTTTCCTGACCTCGATGTTGCAGAGCGTAAAGTCCAAGGTAAACCAGATTAGCTGCTTCCGGGTGACCGTAAACTCCGACTACTCCACATTCTTCATGTAGTTTGTCCAGCATAGCGTCCTAGAGAAGTTTTCCAGATTTCTTTTGCAGATTCAATATCCTGCTTAATATATTCTTGACCGTTGATGCTCACTGTAAATTGCGACCCTCCCGTTTTTCCTATTAAAGAAAAATCTACGGGATAGGATAAAGCCAGATCTTCAATTTGATCTGTTAATTCTTCAGGGAAAGAGATAACAATTCGAGATTGCGTCTCACCAAATAAAAGGGCATCGCCTCGAAGAGTCGATTCGAGTTCAAGCGTCGCTCCCAAAGCTTCTTCTGTAGCAGTAAAACAGGACTCTGCTACAGCGATAGCCAGGCCCCCTTCGGAGCAATCGTGCGCCGATTGAATGAGCCCTTTCTGTATCAACTCCAGACAGAATTTTTGTACTTGTTTTTCATGTTTTCGGTCCAGAACCGGAGGCTTGCCTTCATTCTTGTCAAATAACACCTTCAAATATTCGCTTCCCCCCAACTCTTCCATGGTGAAGCCGATGAGCCCGATGCAATGTCCGGATTGTTTGAATCCTGCTGTCATCACTTTGGACAGATCTTCAATCAAACCCACAACTGCAACTGTGGGAGTGGGAAAGATAGCCTCTCCTTTGGTTTCATTATAGAGGCTCACGTTTCCACTGACTACAGGAATATCAAAATAAAGACAAGCATCGCCCATTCCGCGGACGGCCTGCTCAAATTGCCACATGATCTCTGGCTTTTCGGGGTTTCCAAAATTAAGACAATTGGTCAAACCAATAGGAGTGGCTCCGGAACAGACCACGTTGCGGCTACTCTCAGCCACGGCGATGGCGGCGCCTTCATAAGGGTCGAGGTAACAAAAGCGGCTATTGCAATCCACTGACAACGCCACTGCTTTTTTTGTGTCTTTGATGCGTATAACAGCCGCGTCAGAGCCGGGCAAAACCAGCGTGTTGAGACGCACCATATGATCATATTGTTCGTAGACCCATTCTTTGCTGGCAATATTTGGGCAGGCCAGTAATTTGGTAAATGCTTTATCACCTCGAGCCGGTTCCGGTAGCTCCGTCAAATTTAAATGCCCAATTTTGTCAAGGTATTCAGGGCGCTGGGTTTCTCGTTTCAGATCCAAAGCCCCATCCACGACAGGCAGTGTGGGCAGATTGACTACTTCTTTGCCTTCAAAATAGATTCGTACTCCCAGCTCATCGGTGACTTCACCAATGATGGCAGCATCAAGACCCCACTTTTCCAGGATGATGGTGGCTTCCTCTTCATGTCCTGGCTCAATCACAAACAACATCCTCTCCTGTGATTCGGATAACAAGATCTCGTAGGGTGTCATCCCTTCTTCTCTCAATGGGACTTTTGACAAGTCCATGTTCACTCCTGCATGCGAACGGTGAGCCATCTCAAAGGTGGATGAGGTGAGCCCTGCGGCTCCCATATCCTGTACGCCTACTACCCAGCTAAACTCCATAATTTCAAGACAGGCTTCGATCAAAAGTTTTTCAGTGAACGGGTCACCTACCTGCACTGTGGGTCTTTTGTCTTCTGTTGTATCGTCAAACTCGGAAGAAGCAAGCAGGCTGGCACCATGAATTCCATCGCGTCCGGTTTTTGATCCAACATACAAGA
This sequence comes from Nitrospinaceae bacterium, assembly GCA_016763735.1. Lineage (GTDB taxonomy): Bacteria > Nitrospinota > Nitrospinia > Nitrospinales > VA-1 > UBA8687. The sequence goes on from JAESTE010000098.1 coordinate 13,288, forward strand.
TACGGTTGCCCACCCCACCGGCTTTCGCAAGAAAGATGCGGTCCGCTTTCGCCAGTCCCAGGCAAAAGGCATTGACGAGAATGTTACCGTTGTAACAGGAATCAAAATAAACTTCTCCTCCCACAGTGGGGACACCGGTGCAATTTCCATAACTGGCAATTCCATCAACAACGCCGTTCAGTAAAAACCGTGTGCGCGGATCATCCAGCTCGCCAAATCGTAATGAGTCCATCAAAGCAATGGGCCGTGCGCCCATGGTAAAAATGTCGCGCATGATTCCACCAACACCGGTTGCCGCACCCTGACGCGGTTCTATGAAGGATGGGTGATTGTGGCTTTCAATTTTGAACACTACGGCGAGTCCATCTCCGATATCGATGACTCCGGCATTTTCTCCGGGGCCTTGCAGCACTCTGGGGCCTTCGGTCGGTAATTTTTTTAAAAAGGGTCGCGAACTTTTGTAGCTGCAATGCTCACTCCACATCACAGAAAAAATACCCAACTCGGTAAAGTTGGGCGGGCGTTCGATTAAATCCAGAATACGCCGATATTCGTCACTCGTTAACCCGTGGTCTTTAACAAGTTGAGAAGTGATTTCAGGTTCGTTTTGCATGTTCAGCTTTGTGAGATAAGAGATTGAAAAATGCTTTGTCCATCTGTGTTTGCCCATAACGGATCGGCACAGCGTTCTGGATGTGGCATCATCCCCATTACATTTTTCTGTTCATTGCAGAGTCCAGCAACAGCTCCAACGGAGCCATTGGGATTGCTCGATTCAGAGATGCTACCTTTCGCATCACAATATCGAAAAAGAATTTGTCCCTTTTCTTCGAGATCGCTTAAAGAATGCGGGTCAATATAATAGCTACCCTGATGATGCGCGATGGGAATTTCCAGCACCAGTTTATCGTTGCATTTTTGAGTGAATGGGGTGTCCGTGGTTTCAACCCGGACGTATACATTTTTGCAGATAAACTTTCGCGTGTGGTTCTGCATCAAGGCACCGGGTAAGAGACCGGATTCGAGAAGGATTTGGAATCCGTTACAAATCCCAAGTACGTTGCCGCCATTTTCTGCTAAATGAATAACAGAATTCATAACAGGGGAAAAACGAGAAATAGCACCGGCGCGAAGGTAATCGCCATATGAAAAACCTCCAGGAAGCACAATAAGGTCAAAGGAGCTCAGGTCAACTTCGTCCTTATGCCATAGCCAGTGGGTTTCCTGGTTGAGAATTTTTTTAAGGATGTGGTAGCAATCGTGATCGCAATTTGATCCGGGAAAAACAACTATGCCGCACTTCATGTTTGACCGATTCGGTTGGTGAGTTTTATTCAGTGGAGACAAGTTTAAAACGGAAGGATTCAATAACGGTGTTTGCAAGGAGCCGTTCGCACATTTCCCGTACTCGAATTTCCGCTTCTTCTTCAGAGACAGAGTCGAGTTTGACTTCCAGATACTTGCCGATGTGCACATCAAGTACTTCATCGTAACCTAAATCATTCAGCGCATGGTGGACGGTTTTCCCCTGCGGATCGAGCACACCTTCCTTGAATGTTACATGTATTTGGGCAAGCATTTTCGAACTCTAACACAGAAAAAGTTTCAATTCAGCAGGCTTTGTAGCAGGAATTTGAAGAAACACAAAGACCCTTTTTTGACCGACCCGAAAAATTATGATAAACAATGAGTTAGGAAGTATCGCACATCTTTATCTTGCCAAAATTCTTTTCCTCAAAACATGAATTCTAAAACCACCTTCTTATTTCTTTTTTTTGTTTCTATATATTTTCTGACGGGCCAGGGCTCCATTCAATCCAGTGATGGCAAGATCATGTATTTGTTAACCCAGTCGATGGTAGAAAACCAAAGCCTGAGTTTTTCTGAATCTGTGACCGTTACAGCAACCCAGGGACCTCAATATTCAAAATATGGTTTGGGGATGAGTGTGCTGGCAGTTCCCTTTTATATTTTGGGGAAAGCTTTATCTGCCTTGCTGGGGATAGAAGAATCTATGGCAACTCAGTTTACGGTCAGCATGATTAATGCGATTCTTACCGCTTTCAGTTGTGTGATGATTTATCGTTTTGCTTTAGATCGGCTGAGTTTTCGCTCTTCAACCGGTTTATTTCTTGCCACCGGGTTTGGATTGTCCACCATTGCCTGGTATTACTCCGAAGATTTTATGAGTGAACCCGCGACGACCCTTTTCCTGTTGTCTGCTGTTTATTTTGCAACCAACTCGGATAAAGAACGTAAAAACTGCTCGTTGCTCCTTGCGGGAGTTTTTCTTGCTTGCGCCGTTTCCTGTCGGCTGGCGACTTTGTTGGCAGTTCCCGGTTTTGTCTTTTACCATTGGATGATGTGGAAAAACGAGCAAAAGGCTGCTGAATTTTGGGCTGATATTTTCCGTGCGGCGACACCGGTTGCTTTCGTCCTGATAATAATCATGGCATATAACTATGTGCGATTTGAAGATCTGTTTGAATCGGGCTATGAGAAAGGGGGGTTTGGAGGCCGATTTCTTGTTGGTTTCTATGGGATCCTGTTTTCTCCAGGAAAGTCCCTCTTCCTATACAATCCGTTGACTATTTTTGGTTGTCTGGCATTCACGCGGTTTCTTGCAGGGAACAAAAAAATAGCTTTGTTTTTTGGTTGGTTGATTCTTTCTCATCTATTGATGTTTTCTTTCTGGCACAGTTGGCCCGGGGGAATGGGTTGGGGGCCGCGGTTGATGCTCGTTGTGATGCCTTATTTAATCCTCCCTGTCGGATTTCTATGGGAAGCGTTTGCAAAAGAAATCAAAATTCCCTTAATAGCCGCATTGGTTTTGGGAATCGTAGTGCAAATCCCTTCCATCACAGTGAACATTTCTCGATACTATTATGAAATGAGCCAGCAGTTTGGCTCGGGGGGACATGACAAGCTTCTTTTTTCGCTGGAGCAATCGCCTCTGATCGGTCAGTTTAAACAAGTCGCGGTGGTTTATGAGAATTTGAACGACGACTTTCAAATAGCGCAAATGGTATCCCTGGCAAAAAAGAAGGAAAAATTCCTCGGTGCGGATATTAAAGTGGTGCTTGATAATGGTCTGGCGGTCAACGTCCCCAACTTTTGGTGGTATTATATGCGCTTGTTCGGGTACCCTTTTTATCTCTGGTTATTGCCGCCCATTCTGCTTGCAGGTGTCATGGTATTCAGTGGATATAAACTTGTCCAAGGGGCAAGGAATGAAACGAAATGAACGACCCCGCCGCAAGCA